>JAKVCE010000131.1 GCA_022447405.1 Planctomycetota bacterium
GGTCTGGGTGGAGCGGCTGAAAAAGGCCAGCGTGACCTTCGGATACCTGATCCGCTGCCCAGCTGAGGAGCGCGTCGTCTTGAGCGCCGAGGTGGAGCTGGCCTGCGCGAGGCTCTCGAAGGATGGGCTGAAGGTGTGCGCCCTCCCTCAAGACCTCGCTCAGGCCCTAGGAGGGGAGTGAGGCCTCACTCTGGCCTGCACAGGCGGAGCGTTGAAGGGGCCGTCATGGGCTCACCGACAGCGTCTTGATCCACCTCAGAGGCCAGCTCTTCCAGGCGATACCCAGGGAGCAGCGGGGGCACCATGGCCAGGTGACGATCTCTGCAGGCGGGGCATCTCTGGCCGCTCTCAAGCCGGTTTAAGGCCTCTACGGGCCCTCCACACTGCATGCAGGTCGCTCCGATGCGTCCACTCATACCCCTCACATCGGCGGATCAGGGGCCCTGCCTTGAACAGAGGCTTCAGGACCTCCCCCAGGACCGTCGATGAGAATGAAGGTTCCTTAAGTAAACGAGAGGTTTTGGGCGGTTCCCGCTGTCCAGATCCTGCTCTGAGGCCTAATATTTAGGGTCGGCAGGGTGCAAATGGCCTCCCCGCCTACCGGTCGCTGGATGAGCGGCCTATTTTTACTCCCTTAATTGGCACCCGATTGGTGCTAATAGACGTACATCCCACCATGCTGAGACTCACCAAACGCGCCGAGTACGGGCTCACCGCCCTCGTCCACCTCGTGGACCACAGCGGGGAGACCGTGAGCGCTCGCAAGATCAGCGAACACTACAGCCTCCCCCATCGCTTGGTCGGGGAAGCCTTGAAGGACCTCTGCCGCGCAGGGTTCCTCCACTCTGAGCGCGGCCCCGCAGGCGGCTATCAGCTAGCTCGCCAGCCTGGGTCCCTCACCGTCGGCGAGGCCGTCGCCGCCCTTGAGGGCGCACCGGAAGGCACAGACTGTGAGGCGAAGGCGCTCGTCGGCCTCGGATACGGCCCCCTCGGAGACCTCAACGTCGAGTCGAAGTGCCTCATCCGCTCCCCACTGCACAAGATCCAAGAAGACATCTGGCGCCAGTTCGAGCGCACGACGATCCAAGAGCTCGCCTCACCCGAGTTCACCTTGCTGCGTAATGAACGCGGCACCCTCCAACCACTCCAGACCAGCGCCTGAGCGACAGGACGCACCCCATGGAACTCCCGATCTATCTCGACTACCAAGCGACAACCCCCGTCGACCCCCGCGTTCTCGAGGCGATGATGCCGTACTTCACGCACGCCTTTGGGAACGCAGCCAGCCGCTCGCACTCCTTCGGCTGGGACGCTGAGGGCGCGGTCGACAAGGCCCGCAAGCAGATCGCCTCTCTGATCGGCGCCTCCTCCAAAGAGATCATCTTCACCTCTGGCTCTACAGAGGGCATCAACCTCGCCATCAAGGGCGCGGTCGAGATGCACGGCGCCAAGGGCAAGCACATCATCACGACCCTCGTCGAGCACAAGGCCGTACTCGACACCTGCAAGCACCTAGAGAAGCAAGGCTGCGAGGTCACCTACCTCGAGCCCGACTCCACGGGGCTCGTCACCGCAGAGCAGGTCGCGGAGGCGATCCGTGAGGACACGGTCATGGTCGCGATGATCTGGGCCAACAACGAGATCGGCACGGTCAACCCGATCCGCGAGATCGGCGCGGTCTGCCATGAGCGCGGCGTCCTCTTCTTCGTGGACGGCACGCAAGCGGTCGGCAAGATCCCCGTGGACGTGGGCGCCGACAACGTGGACCTCATGTGCCTCTCTGGACACAAGATCTATGGCCCCAAGGGCGTCGGTTGCCTCTATGTGCGCCGCCGCAACCCGCGGGTTCGGATCGTCGCCCAGATGGACGGCGGAGGCCACGAGCGCGGGATGCGCTCCGGAACGATCAACGTCCCCGGCGTCGTCGGGCTCGGGGCGGCCTGCGCGGTCGCCGAGGAAGACCTCGAGAAAGACGCAGCGCACTCGATCGCGCTGCGTGAGCGCTTCGAGGAGAAGGTGCTCGCAGAGCTCGACTACACGACCGTCAACGGGAACCACGAGCACAGGCTCCCTGGCTGCTCAAACGTCTCCTTCTGCTACGTCGAGGGCGAGTCCCTCATCATGGGCGTCAAAGACCTCGCCGTGAGCTCAGGCTCCGCCTGCACCTCGGCGAGCTTAGAGCCTAGCCACGTCCTGCGCGCCTGCGGCGTGGGAGACGAGCTCGCTCACAGCTCAATCCGCTTCGGCTTCGGTCGGATGACAACCGAAGAAGATGTGGACTTCGCAGCCGAGCAAGTCATCAGCGCGGTGAAGCGACTCCGCGAGCTCTCTCCCCTCTACGAGATGGTGCTTGAAGGCGTCGACCTCTCCACCGTCCAGTGGCAAGCAGAGCACTGATCCAAAGACAACGAACAACTCACACTCATCAACCCAGAACCAGAGCTCAACCATGGCTTACAGCGACAAGGTCGTTGACCACTACAACAACCCCCGGAACGTCGGATCCCTCGATAAGGACTCCGAGAACGTCGGAACAGGCGTCGTCGGAGCGCCCGAGTGCGGCGACGTGATGAAGCTCCAGATCGAGGTCGAGGGCGACACGATCGTCGACGCCAAGTTCAAGACCTTCGGGTGCGGCTCCGCGATCGCCAGCTCCTCTCTCGCGACAGAGTGGATCAAGGGCAAGAAGGTCGACGAGGCGCTCGAGATCACGAACACCGAGATCGTCGAAGAGCTCTCGCTCCCCCCCGTCAAGATCCACTGCAGCGTCCTCGCCGAGGACGCCATCAAGTCAGCTATCGCTGACTACAAGCAGAAGAGCAGCGACGGAGACGAGGCATGATCGAGGTCACTGAGAAGGCCGCGGCCGAGGTCCAGCGCATCCTCACTGAGCAGGAGCTCCCTGAGCAGACCGCGCTCCGAGTGGGCGTCAAGGGCGGGGGCTGCTCCGGCTTCTCCTACACGCTCGGCTTCGACGACCAGTTCAACGAGATCGACCAGATCTCAGAGTCTCAAGGCGTTCGCGTCGTGTGCGACCCGAAGAGCTTCCTCTACCTGAACGGCACCTACGTCGACTTCGAGGACAACCTCATGGGGCGCGGCTTCAAGTTCGTGAACCCGAACGCCTCCAAGACCTGCGGCTGCGGCGAGTCCTTCAGCGTCTAAGCTCACCGCCGAGAGATGACCTCTTGCCCCCACTGCGGCGCGGAGCTTGAGACCCCCTTGGGGTGCGGCGTGTGCCAGGTCCCGCTAGAGGTCGAAGGCGCGGTAGACCCCTTCACCCTCCTCGGGATCGCCCTCTCCTTCTCTCTGGACGTGGAGGAGCTGCGCTCACGCCACCTCAAGATCTCTCGCTGGATCCACCCTGACTACTTCGCGGCCTCACCCGAGCTGCGCGCGCTCGCTGAGACCAACACCGGACTCTTGAACGGGGCGCTCGAGGCCTTAGACGAGCCCCTCCGCCGCGCCGAGTGCCTCCTCGAGAGCCGCGGCGGTCCCAGCGAAGCCGAGGTCAAAGACATGCCTCAGGCCTTCCTCATGGAGGTCCTCGAGTGGAGCGAGACCCTCGACGAGGCCCGCGCAGCTGCGGCGGGATCGCCAGAGCGCGAAGCCGCGTTCAAGCTGGGGCCGAGCCTCCATGATGAGCGCGCCGCGCGCATCGACACCATCACCGCGCTCCTCGACCCGCTCCCTGCGACCGCGAGCGAACACCTCACCACCGCCCGACACGAGCTCAACGCCGTGCGCTACTTGGACCGCGCGCTGCGAGAGCTCGAGTCCCTGCGCCTCGCCGAAGCCGAGGCCCGCTGAGAAAAACTGATCATGGGTTACATCGAACTCAACGTCCTCAACAACCAGTCCTCCCTCGCGATGGGGATCGACCTCGGAACCACGAACTCACTCGCAGCCGTCTGGAAAGACGGTCGGCCCGTGATCGTCCACCCCGAAGGCAAGAGCGGGAGCATCCCCTCCGTCATCCACTTTCCCACGGACGGATCCCAGCTGAAGATCGGCCGTGAGGGCCGCGACCACGCCGCCGCTGCCCCTGAGCGCACGCTCTTCAGCGTGAAGCGCCTGATGGGCCGCCCCGAGGCCGACGTGCAGGACGAGCTCGCGCGAGTCCCCTTCCCGACGAGCGAGGGCGAAGACGGCGTGCTGCGAGTCAACGTCGACGGCCGCGAGTTCACGCCGCAGGAGCTCTCCGCCCTCATCCTGAACAGAGTGCACGACCACGGCTGCCGCGCGCTCAATGACGAGAAGCCCGATCGTGTCGTCATCACCGTCCCGGCCTACTTCGATGACGCTCAACGACAAGCCACCCGCGACGCCGCTCGCCTCGCTGGTCTCGACGTCCTCCGCATCGTCAATGAACCCACCGCAGCCTGCCTGGCCTACGGCCTCGATCAGGAGAAGTCCGGGAACGTCGTCGTCTACGACCTCGGCGGCGGGACCTTCGACGTCTCTGTGCTGTCGATCGCCGATGGCGTGTTCAAGGTCCTCTCCACTGCTGGTGACACACACCTCGGGGGTGATGACTTCGACAACGCCCTCGTCGGCCTGATCATCGATGGACTCCAGGGAGACCTCACCGAGGAGGAGCTGAAGGACCCAGGCTTCCTCACCGCCGCGAGGCTCTCCGCTGAGCGCTGCAAGCACGCCCTCTCCACAGACCCCCAGGCAGAGCTCCACATGGTCCTCGCATCGCGCGGGGTCACGTTCCACCGGACCGTGACGCGGAGCGAGTTTGAAGACCTCGTCCGACCCTTGGTCGAGCGCACCATCGACAGCTGCAGGCGCGCCCTCTCGGACGCCAACCTGGAGCCCGGAGACATCGACGAGGTCGTCATGGTGGGCGGATCGACGCGCGTGCCCATGGTGCAGGCCGCGGTCGAGTCCTTCTTCGGTCGCATCCCTCACACCGAGCTGAACCCTGACGAGGTCGTCGCGCTCGGCGCCGCGGTCCAGGCGCACATCTTGATCGGCGGCAGCAGGGACATGCTCCTCCTGGACGTCATCCCGCTCTCCCTCGGCCTCGAGACGGTCGGCGGCGCGATCTCCAAGCTCGTGATGCGCAACTCGACCATCCCCTGCTCGGTCACCGAGGGCTTCACCACCTACGCCGACAATCAGACTGGCATCGACTTCCACGTCGTCCAAGGTGAGCGCGAGATGGTCTCCGACTGTCGCTCGCTCGCGAAGTTCCAGCTCAAGGGGATACCGCCCATGCCCGCAGGCATGGCGCGTGTCGCCGTGCGCTTCCACGTGGACGCGGACGGTCTCCTCACAGTGAGCGCGCGAGAGGAGTCCACTGGGGCCTCGACTCGCGTCGAGGTCGAGCCCATGAGCGGGCTCTCCGATGAGGAGGTCGAGCGCATGCTGCTCTCTAGCGTCGAGCACGCCGAAGAGGACTTCGCTGTGCGACGTGCCGCAGACCTCGTGACGGAGATCGGGACGATGCGCACAGCCACTGAGCGGAGCCTCGAGGGGGTGCGCGAGCATCTCGACCGAGAGACGCTCGAGGACATCGAGGCTGCGCTAGCCGCCTCAAGAGAGGCCGACACGGGCGGCACGGACGCAGAGAGACTCCAGGCGGTCCGCGACGAGCTCGAGCGGGCCACCCTGCCCCTCGCAGCGCTGCTCATGGACGACGTCGCCAAGGCTGCCCTCTCTGGTAAGCGCCTAGAAGACGTCTGAGCGCAACGGGATGGCGCGAGGCCGTTAGAATGTCGGCGTCATGAATCCGAACCTCGTCCTGCTACGACACGGCCAGAGCACCTGGAACCTCGAGAACCGCTTCACCGGTTGGTACGACTGCGACCTCACCGAACAGGGTGAGTCCGAAGCCCGCGCGGCCGGGGTCGAGCTGCGAGAGGCTGGGGTCGAGTTCGACTGCGTCTTCACCTCGGTCCTCAAGCGCGCCATCCGCACGATGTGGCTGGCCCTCGAAGAGATGGACCAAGCCTGGGTACCGGTGACACGAGCTTGGGAGCTGAACGAGCGCCACTACGGCGCGCTTCAAGGGCTCAACAAGGCCGAGACCGCGGCTGAGCACGGCGAAGATCAGGTGCTGATTTGGCGCCGCAGCTTTGACGTCCCCCCGCCGCCGCTCGACAGGGAGGACGAGCGACATCCCTCTCATGACAGGCGCTACCGAGCGATTGACGCCGAGGGCAAGGTGCCGGACGCCGAGTCGCTCGCGCTCACCTTGGACCGCGTGCTCCCCTACTTCGAGGAGCACGTCGCGCCGCGCCTGCGCGCCAGGGCCGTCGGCGTCGACGACGGGGCCGACAGCGGCCGCAGGGTGACCGTGCGGGAGAACCCACCTGTCCCGCTGCGGCGCCCGCTCGCGAAAATCATGTAGTGGTCGCCCCTGCGGCACACCCAG
>JAKVCE010000132.1:0-5605 GCA_022447405.1 Planctomycetota bacterium
CCCGTGTGTCCGGTCTCCTCGATGACCTCGCGGAGCTCTTCCACAGCTTGCTGCTGCGGGAGGTCATCCTCCTCCATGCGCGAAGCCCTGAGGATGGCGTTGCGGAGCGCGCGTAGGAGCGCGATCACGGGGGAGAGGGGCAGGGTGAGGGTGTGGAAGGTCGCCAAGGAGTGGGCGAGGAGCCTGTCTCCGTGTCGGCGCGCGATGGCGTTGGGCATGGCCTCGCTCACAAAGAGCAAGCAAGGCACGCCCACCGCGATCGCGGTGAGGAGGGTCGTTACGTCCAGGTCTCCGTCGGGGGCGACCAGGGGGAGCAGGAACGCCAGGAAGGCGAGCTCAAAGGAGAGCTTCAGCAAGCTCGCCTGAAAGAGGAGCGCGTCCGGCTTGGAGAGCAGTGCAGCGAGGCGCTCGCGGCGCGGGCCTTCAGGGACGTTCGCCAAGACCTTGGAGGTCGGCGTGCTCTCGAGCGCCGCTTGGAGCAAGCCCATGGCTCCAGAGATCAGGAGCGTCACCGCCAGCCAAGTGAAGGTGAGGGCCTCGCCGATGGGCGGGTCAAACGTAGGTGGGGCCACGTGGGCCAAGGTCGATGGGTCGGGCATGGGATGGCTCAGAGGGTCCAGTTCATAGTAGGTCATTTCTCCTCTCCAGGCGCATTCAGCCCATGCACGTTGAGGTGAAATTGTTACGGTTTCGTGTCAATCTGCTCCGAGTTTTGCCCACGGGGCAGGAGAAAACTGTGAGGGGATCTGACCTTGGTGTTTTAGCAAAATGGGCCTATATGAGCCGTAATGCCCCGTTTTGAGGGCGCGACCCACGCGTTGGGATGAATTTCTGGGTCGGGCGACGCCCTTCGGCACGGGCCTTTCTCTGTCAAGCCCATGCAGAAGACCCAAGCACCCGCCGCGCTGTCCGTCTCCGCCGCTCGATTCTTGCGAGATGGAGGCGCCCTCCGCGAACGCGGAGAGCGGTCCATTGACCGTCGAAAGAGGCTCCAGACCGCCCTGATGGTCGGGTTCCGGGACACACAGCGGGCGGACCTCTTCGAGGCCCTCTACAGGCTCTCCCACGGCGAAGTGCGCGCCTTCGTGAGCGCGACACGTCGGGGCTCCGCGCGGGCCCTCGACCCCGATGACGTCACTCAGGAGGTGTTTCTGAACGTCTATCGCTACGGATCGAGCTTCAAGGAGCGCGCTGGTGGCTTCAAGGGGTGGTGCCTGACCATCGCCCGCAACGTGATCAGCAGGAAGGCGAGGGAGCACCTGAAGCGCGCCATGCTCCCCCTCGCTGAGGGCTTCGAGCCAGCGGACTGCGCCGCCGGTCCGCGAGAGCTCAGCATCTCCCAGGAGGAGGTGTCGTGCCTGCGCCGGGCGTGGCGGACGTATCTCCTCGCCTATGCGGCGGCCTACAGGGAGCTGAAACCCCGCGACCAGGAGGCCCTGCGCTTGGTCGAGGTCGAGGGCTTGGCCTATCGCGAGGCGGCGGCGCGCCTCGGCGTGGGCCTCAGCAACATGAAGATGATCCTCCTGCGGGCGCGGCGGAGGATCTGGAGGCGGATGCGCGCTTGGGGAGGCGTGGGGGCGAGGGCGGCGGGCTGAGCGGGTACCGACCCCTCCGGGGAGGTATCCTTGTCCGCTATGGAGCCGAGCGCGCAGAAGGTAGATCTCCTCGTCACCGGGATCGGCGAGCTGGCATCAGCCCTTGGGAGCTCGCCGGCTGGAGGCGCAGCGCTCGGACGCGTCTCGCGCATAGAGGACGCGGCGCTCGCGATTGAGGGAGCGCAGATCGTCGGGGTCGGACCAGAGGCTGAAGTGCGCGAGAGCTTCGAGGCCGCAGAGACCTTAGACGCCGCGGGGAAGGTCGTGCTCCCCGGGCTCGTTGACGCGCACACGCACCCGGTCTTCGCGGGGACCCGAGAGGACGAGTTTGAGATGCGCCTCTCAGGCAAGACCTATGTAGAGATCGCCGCCGCTGGCGGAGGGATCGCCTCGAGCGTTCGCGGTGTGCGTGAGACCTCCAAGGAAGAGCTCACGGCGCGATTGCTCGTACGCCTCGACCGCTTCCTCGCCCTGGGGACGACGACGGTAGAGGCGAAGACTGGATATGGGCTCTCTCTAGAGGATGAGCTGAAGTGCCTAGAGGTGATCCGAGACGCGGCGGCGCAACACCCCGTCGAGCTCGTCCCCACCTTCTTGGGTGCGCACGACTACCCACCGGAGTTCAAGGACCGCAAGCCAGAGTATGTGGACCTCCTCCTGGAGGAGATGCTCCCCGCGGTCGCTGAGAGCGGACTGGCTGAGTACGCGGACGTGTTCACCGAGAGCCACGTCTTCGGCATCGAAGACTCGAGGCGCATCATGGCGCGCGCATCGGAGCTCGGCCTGCGGCTCCGGCTGCATGTGGATCAGCTGACGCCGCTGGGCGGAGCAGAGCTCGCGGCTGAGCTCGGCGCAGACTCCGCGGACCACCTCGAGTGCATCTCAGACGAGGGCATCGCCGCCTTGGGCGAGGCCGGGGTTGTCCCCGTCTTGTGCCCGCTCGTCCCGCTCTTCATCGGTCAAGAGGAGGAGGCTCCCGGACGCAGGATCATCGACCTGGGGCTCGCGCCCGCTGTCGCCACCGACTTCAACCCAGGGAGCTGTTACGTCCAGAGCTTGCCTGAGGCGCTCTCGTGGGCGGCCTTGAGGTATGGCATGAGCGCGGCTGAGTGTTTGGTCTCCGCCACCTTGAACGCGGCCTGTTCGCTGCAGCGCGGGGATCGCCTGGGGACCCTCGAGGTCGGCAAGCAGGCTGACCTCGTGATCACCGACCTCCCGAGGCTAGAGCACCTCAGCTATGAGCTCGGGCGCTCACCGGTGCAGGCGGTCATCAAGCGCGGTGAGGTGGTCTATCAGCGCGGAGGGGCGGCGTGATCGCGGCGCTCTTCACAGCCCTCTTAGGCGCCGCCTCATTCAGCTCGCAGGCGTCTCTGGATGAGCTCACACACTCCCTCCGCAGCGAGCGGATCGAGCACATGCGAGCGCGCTATCTCGAGGCCGACCTGACGTGTCGGGGGGCGGCGCTCTCGATCTTGCGACGAACTCGAAGCGCCGCGAACCCGAAGGGGTCAGAGCTTGGACTGGACGTCGTCGACCTCGCCATCCAGGCCTTGGACCAGGCGAGGGAGTCAGAGAGCTCCACTGAGGAGGCGCTCGCTGGCGCGCTCTCGCTTCGGGTGGTCCCCGGCGCCTTCGAGGCTCGAGATGAGGGCCTAGGTGAGGCGACGGTCGTGCAGGTCTGGCGGACGAGGGACGTGGCGATCGAGGGCGACCAGGTCCTGAGCCTCTACTGGATCGGCCCAGGAGGTGAAGAACTCCGTGCGCGGCGAGAGGTCATGCCCATGGAGTTCCTCCGGGCCGGCTCCTTGGAGATGTTCATCAGGCCCCCTGTGGCTTCGCCCGGTCCCTGGCAGCTCGCCTGTGAGGTGGGAGTGGGTGAGGGCGCGGCGCGCGGGCTCGCGGTGCGAGTCGACTGCGTCAGCGACCTCGCTCGTCGCAGGGCCGCCCTCGCCGAGCTCCCTGTGATCAAGAGCAGGGGTCAGGCCCCGAGCGATGCGCTGGAGGAGCTCTGTGACCGAGGTCTGAGGCCTCCGGTGCTCGGAGCTGGAGCCCTCCTCACCCTCGCGGAGGGCGGCGCGCTAGGGCGCCTCCGCCCCGTCATGCGCGAGGGATACTTGGAGCTCCACATCACGCCAGAGCGTGAGCCTGTGGGGACCCTGGTCCTCGTAGGAGGCAGCAGCGTCAGTCCTCTGGAGCTCTCAGCCGGCGCCTCGGCGAGCGCTTGGCTCGACCTCGCAGAGCACGAGGGCGTGCGCGTCATCCTGCTCGAGCTCCCGCTGAGCGAGCGGGGAGGCGGGCTCTCGCTGCCTACGCGCATCATCGAACTCCGTGAGGAGCGCCCCGAAGACCGCTTCCACTTGGTGGCCTTCGGTGACGCCGCGGGCTTCGTGCCCTCCATGCGCGCGAGGCATCCTGAGCTGCCGCTCGACAGCGTCACCCTCGTATCAGACAGCCTGAGGCGGGGAGTTCGCGACCCGCGCCTGGACCTCCCCACCTTGCTGGTGGAGTGCTCCGGGGACGCCACGGAGCCGGCCTGGAGCCGCGAAGACGACTTCAGCAGGGTGCTCATCAGAGAGCCCTTCGTGCTCTCTCCTCTCCTCGTCCCAGAGCTCATCACTGCTTGGAACGAGGCGCGCTAGCTTGGACTGGCTCCTCAGCGACCCTGACCGGTGCTTGCTCCTCGCTGACCTGGTCGTGACGGTCCACTTCGCGGTTGTCGCCTTCGTCCTCTTCGGCGCCATCGCGATCCCCATCGGCGGCTGGCGCGGCTGGGACTGGGTGCGCGGTCGCGTCTTCAGGCTCGTTCACTTCGCGATCGTCCTCGTGGTCGCTCTGCAGCAAGAGCTCTGCTTCTTGACCATCTGGGAGGTCGACCTCCGCGCGAGAGCGGGGAGGGGCATCGAGGAGGCGAGCTTCGTCGGGCGCCTCTTGCACGACTGGCTCTTCGTCGAGGTAGAGCTCGCCACCCTCCAGCAGATCTACATCGCCTTTGGGGTCCTCGTCTTGCTGGGCTTGTTCGCGGTGCCGCCGCGGCTCAAGCCTCAGCGGTGATGGAAGGGGCGACCTGAGCGATAGAGCGCGAGGCGCGTCTCGTACTCGGCGCGGAGCTCGCCCGCGTCCTCTGGCAAGAGCGCGATCGCGCGCTCCACGGCTCGCGCCGCCTCTTGGTACCTGCCTGCCTCAGCTAGCGCAGCTCCCAAGGTGTCCACGCGGTCGGCGGTCTCTCCGGCCTGGAGGGCGCGCTCCGCGAGCTTCACGGCTCGAGCGCCGTCTCGCGCGCCCTCGACGGGAGCCGTCGAGAGGGTCCACGCGAGGTAGGCGCTCGCGTTGTGATCCGTCGGCGCTAGGCGGAGCGCGGCCTCAAGCTCAGCGACCATCTCGCCCCAGTACCCCATCCGTCGCCAGGCCTCGGCGAGCTCAATTCGCTGAGCGGGATCATCAGGTTGGAGCTCAACGACCCGCTGCCATGCCGCGAGGGACTCTTCGTTCTTGCCTTGGACAGTCAGGATCTGGGCCACCGGGATCTGCGCGCGCCAGTTCCCCGGGACCATCTTCAAGTTGGTCTGGAAGTGGGCGAGGGCGCGGTCGAGGTTCTGCAGGCGCAGGTGGGCGCGGCCCGCATAGAGGTGCGCGGGCTCGTAGGTGGGGCTCTCTTTCAGCACCGCGTCCAGGAGCGCCACGGCCTCTTCGGCGCGGTCGACCTCGATGTAGCCCTGGGCGAGGGTGGCGCGGAAGCCGATAGGCCCAGGGCACTCGGCCACGATCTCTTCGAGCAGCGGGACCATGCGCTCGTTCTCGCCGTCGTGCCCGAGCTCGACGGCCTCGTGATAGCGCGCGAGGAGCTCGATGGAGTCGATGGGGTTGCGTCCGTCGCGCTCTAGGGGCTCGGGCTGCCCGCCCGCGTAGCCGAGGGCCTCGAGGGCGGAGAGCAGCTCGGGGTCCTTGTCGATGGCCTGCGCGCCGTAGTCGCGCATCGTGCTCCGCATTTGGTCGAGCTCAGCCAGCATGCT
>JAKVCE010000132.1:5615-6374 GCA_022447405.1 Planctomycetota bacterium
GGAGTCACCCTGGTGGTCGAGCGCATCTCGGGCGCCAGCATGCTCTCGACGGCCTCCGGTCGCTCCGCCGCGAGGTTGTTGAGCTCGCCAGGGTCTGCCTCGAGGTCGTAGAGCTCGGGCGTGGGGGCGTCGATCAGCTTCCACTTCCCGCGCACGATCGTGGCGAGGGGCGCCCAGCCGTAGTTGAGGGCGCAGTACTCGCTCTCCGCGTACATCGCGCGCTCTCCGAGGCTCTCGCCCTCCAGGAGCGGCAAGAGGCTGACCCCGCTCGAGGTGGCGGGGGTCTCGAGGTCGTGCAGCGCGAGCATGGTGGGGAGGAAGTCCACCTGACCGACGCGCTCGGTGATCACGGTCCCGGCCCAGCGACCGTCGGGCATGCTCATGACCCAGGGGACGTGCTGGGTGCCTTGGTAGATGAGCGCGCCGTGGGTGGGCTCGCCGTGCTCTCCCAGGCTCTCGCCGTGATCGGCGATGATCACCACGATCGTGTCTTGGTCGCGGCGTGATGACTCGAGCCAGCTCATCAGGCGCTTCACCTGGGAGTCGACGTAGGCGAGCTCGTCGTCGTAGCCGTTACCGGTCGTCGCAAAGTCAGCTGGCGCCTCGTAGCCCGCGTGCGGGTCGTAGTAGTGCACAAAGGCGAAGAAGGGGTCGTCCTCGTTGAGCTTGTTCAGCCAAGCGAGAGCATCGTCTGTCACGTCTCCGCCGCGGCGCTGCACAGGCTCATGTCCGCGGTCGTCGGCGGGGCCCATGTCGTCG
>JAKVCE010000133.1 GCA_022447405.1 Planctomycetota bacterium
GAGCTGTTCGAGAGGATCCGTCCAGATGCTCTGAGCTTTGAGGACGCGGTGATCGAGACCTTGGCTGCTGTGCTCTCGTCGCCGAAGTTCCTCTACCTCGTCGAGGCAGGCGCGGACGGCGCCGCCGCGCTGACCGGTTCGGAGCTGGCGACGCGGCTCTCGATGTTCCTCTGGTGCAGCGTGCCCGACGCGGAGCTCCGCGCCCTCGCGCAGAGCGGGAGCTTGAATGACCCAGAGGTCTTGGGGGAGCAGCTCGAGCGCATGTTGTCGGACCCCAAGGCGAGGCGGATGTCCGAGCAGTTCGTGCGGCAGTGGCTGGGCATGGAGCTCTTGGACTTCCTCGAGGTGGACGAGAAGACCTACCCCGGCTTCAACGAGCGCTTGAAGAGTGCGATGGGAGAGGAGCCAGTGGCCTTCTTTCACGAGGTCTTGCAGAGCGATCACAGCGTCCTGGACTTCATCCACGCCGACTTCACGATGGCCAATGAGCGCCTCGCGAATCACTACGGAGAAGAGGGGGTCACCGGTGAAAATTTCCGTCGCGTCGAGCTGCAGGGGGAGCAGCAGCGAGGCGGGCTGTTGACCCAGGCAGGCCTCCTCGCGATGAACTCGGACGGGAAGGACTCTCACCCGCTGAAGCGCGGCATCTGGATGTTGGAGCGGATCTTGAATGACCCGCCTCCTCCGCCGCCTCCGGCTGTCCCTGAGATCGACCTCAGCGACCCTGAGATCGCCAAGCTGACCCTCAAGCAGCGCATTGAGGACCACCGGAACTCGCCGGCCTGCATGTCCTGTCACGCGAAGATCGACCCCTGGGGGATCGCCTTCGAGAACTTCGACGCGGTGGGGAGCTATCGGACGGAGGTGGGGGGAGCGCCTGTCGACTCCCAGAGCGTCCTCTTCAACGACCAGGAGCTCGACGGGATGGACGGGCTCAAGCGCTTCTTGCTGGAGAACCGGCAGGACCAGTTCCTGAACGCCATGGTCTACAAGCTGCTCACCTTCGCGCTCGGTCGGCCGCTCACGTTCGAGGACAGGGCGGCTGTAGAGGCCATCACCGCCGACACCCGTGATAAAGGCGATGGTCTTGCTACTATGATTCGGTGCATCAGCACGAGCGCTCTCTTCTTGTCGAAGTGAAGCGAAGAGCTCAATGAACATCCCCATCACATCTCTGGATCGACGCAGGTTCCTGCGCGGGACGGGGGTGGCGCTCGCGCTCCCCTTGCTGGAGTCTTTCGCTCCCGCGGCGATGGCTCGCTCGGGGGAAGAGCGCCCGAAGCGCCTGGCGTGCATCTACTGGCCAGACGGCGTGCCGATGCCGCTCGCTGAGGACCCCGCTCACAAGGACTGGTCGTGGTTCCCGCACGGCGCGGGGACTGAGTACACCTTCACCAAGTGCCTCGACGTCTTGGAGCCGCTGCGCCAAGACTTGACCATCTTGTCTGGCTTGTCCCACCCCTCCGTGCGCGCGGTCCATGGCCACTCGAACGCGGACCAGTTCCTGACGGGGGGGCCGACGGGCGCGACGGGGGATTACAACAACACCATCTCGATCGACCAGGAGTTCGCGTCGCTGGTAGGAGAGAAGACGCGCTACTCCTCGCTGGTGATGTCCACGGACGGTGGCACTGGGACCCCGCGCGGGGCGCACACCTTGTCCTTCGACCGCAACGGGAGGGCGATCCCCGCGGCCCACCGACCCAAGAAGATCTTCGACTCGCTGTTCGTGAGAGAGGGCGGCGACGCCGCGGCCCACCTCGCGCGGAGCAAGAGCGCGCTGGATGATCTCTTGAGCGACGCGCGGGCTCTGCGCAGGGAGCTCTCCAAGCGTGATCAAGAGTCCTTGGATGAGTACCTGGACTCAGTCCGCGAGACCGAGCGAAAGATCGAGAAGGCGAAGCGCTGGGCGAGCGTCCCGCTCCCCGAGGTCGACGCTGATCACCTGAACCTAGAGCTCACTCCTGACGACGCTCGAGCCTATCTCCAGGTGATGCTCGAGCTCATCTATCTCGCCTTCCAGACCGACTCTACGCGGGTCGCGTCCTACCAGATCGGTCGAGAGAACGGCGTCGGGATCAGCGACCGCCTCTCACAGGCTGTCGGTCTCCCCCTGGCGCACCAGCTGTCGCACGACATCAAGAACCCCGGCGGCTGGAAGAACTTCGGCACCTACTGCCGCTTCCTCGCTGAAGAGTTCGGGCGCTTCGCGTCCAAGCTGAAGGCGACCGAGGAGGCCAGCGGCCACGGGAACATGTTGGACAACACGCTGCTCTTGTTCGGGTCCGCCTCGAGCGCCTTCCACCTGTCGCGCAACTACCCGCTGATCCTGGCTGGCGGAAAGAGCATGGGCTTCAAGCACGGCCAGTACCTGAACTACATCGGCGGAAACGCCTTCGGCGGTCCTTGGGATGGGGGCCAAGAGCCTTGGCAGCGTGAGTTCACTCACGAAGACAAGCCGCTAGCCAACCTCTACGTCACCTTGCTTCAGCGCCTCGGTGTAGAGACGGACAAGTTCGCTGACAGCGACGGCTCGATCGACGTCGTCTGAGCCGGCCTCGTAGGGCCTGGGGTGATGGTGCGGAAGGGGGGACTCGAACCCCCACGCCGTTAAGCACAGGATCCTAAATCCAGCGCGTCTACCAATTCCGCCACTTCCGCAACCGCCGAAGAGGGTAACCAGCCTCCTCAAGTAATGGGAGGTTCATGTCTGGCGTCTACTCGCTAGATCGCTGCGTCCAGGATCACCAGGACATGCGGGGCGCCCAGATTCCACCCTCCCGTGCTCGGCACGTGGAAGGGTTGCGTGAGGACGCGCTCGCCCTCGACTCCGGGGAGCAGGTCGTCGGCTTGGAAGGTCACGCTCAGTGAGCCTCCGTAGTCGAAGGCTCCGAGGAAGTTGCGCGCGGGGAGGGCGAGCGGGATGGACCGATGACAGCAGCTGCCTGCTACCAGAGGAAGCGCAGCCCAAAGAGCAGCGCGCCGTCGAGCTCTGGGCGGCTCGTGAAATCGTCGGAGTGGAGCGGCAGCGCGTAGGAGATCTCTGCGGCGAAGCTCGGGGCCTCGTAGAGCAGGCCGGGGGCGATGAGCAGCTCATGATCTCCATCGAGCTCGTCCGCTTCAGCATTCGAGATCATCTCCAGGCAGACGTACGTCGCTGCCTCGAGCGAGTCAGAGTAAACCACCGGGTCGATGCGCCAGATCGCAGCGGCGGCGACGCGCATGTTCACCTCGCCGGTCTCGTCAGCCCAGAGCGGTCTCTGGTAAGGATCACCGCCGCCTTCGAGGCCTATGGAGGTGCCAAAGCCCAGCCTGCCAGAGATGTTCATCCAGGCGAGCTCTGCGAAGGGGACGACCTCGTCTGCGCTGTGGCGATCGGCGCCAGTGGGGAGGCTGGCTCCCAGGCTGAGGCTCATGCGGGTCGTGTCGACTGGGCCCGTGTTCTCTGAGCGGAAGCGCCACTTCCACCCCAAAGCGACGTCACCCAGGCTCGGGCCGCGGCGTCGACCGACGCCGCGGACTGGCAGGTCGATGAAGACGGCGCGCTCGCCGTCGAGCCCGTAAGAGAGCCTTGAAGAGAGCATGGTTGAGCGTCGCCTGGCTCCAGGGAAGGGCTCGTGCCTGCCCATGGTGGCGGTCTGGCGCAGGACCCAGTGCCCCTCGGAGGGGAGGGTCGGCGCCGTCGTCCAAGACGCCTGCTGCGCATTGAGCGCCCCGCTCAAAGAGAGCGACGCGACCAGCGCGAAGAGGTGGCGGCGCATGCTCACTCTCCTGTAGTGGCCGTTGGCGCCTGATCAGGCACGGTGAAGCCCGCCGCATGGACAGCCTCTACGAAGGCTTCACGGGTCGGGACCTTGCCCTCCTCTGCGTGGACCGTCACGAAGCCTTGGCTCATGTCCACGTCTACGGAGGTCACCCCCTCCAGCTCAGAGAGCTTGTGGGTGACGTTGTTCGCGCACTTAGGACAGGACAGACCGAAGACCGGGAGTCCGATCTGTTGCCCATCTCGGAACTCTGCCATGGGCACAGAGCTCTCGTGCGTGTTGCTTTGGCAGGAGGTGCAGAGGAGGAGCAGCAGCGCTGAGGCTGCCTGAATGGAGAGGTGTCTCATTGGGAGCGGGGGGTTGGAGCGTGAAGGACGGATGACGGCCAGCGCCCACGCGGGCGTGACCACGAGGTCCCTCGCTCCTACAACCGCCAGCTCATGAGCACTGCGCAGAGATCTGCCGTTGGCTCTGGTGGGGGGCTCGCCCGAGGCGGGATCACTCGCCTGCTGTCGCTCACGTGCTCGGCGTCCACGCAGGGCGCGCTCGCGCTCGCGGCGTGCCCGAGGTCCAAGTGGAGCGTCGCTCTCTCGGTGGAGTCTGCGAGGGAGCAGGTGGGCAGCGCGCCGAACAGCTCACATGTGCACTCTCCGCGCTCTGCGTCAGGGCCGCCGCGCTCTCCGCTCGTGTCTAAAGCGCCAGCGCTGCAGCACGTGGGGGCCTCGATGGCGTGTGCCCCACAGCAGCCGCTCTCCTCCACGCCCAGCTTGCAGAGCGCGAGAGACGCCCCGGCGCTCTGGAGGATGAGCACCAGCGAGACGAAGAGGGTGAGGGACCACCGCGTGAGGTTCTTGAGCGCGCTCAGCACGGATCCATCCTACGCGTAGCGGAGCGAATTCGTTAGCGCTTGCGCCTGTGGGCGCAGCAGAGGGCCGGTTTGACCCTAGAGGAACTCCATCTCGCCGTTCGGGAGGAGGTAGACGATCAGCATCCGCCCGCCCGTGACCTCGGGGACGTGGCGTGAGCCAGGGGGCAGGACGTGCCAGCCTGAGCGCGTCCCCTCGAACTCCGGCTCACCAGCGAGGGGGACGCAAAAGCTCGCTTCACCCGTGGGGTGGATGTGGTCAGGCCCTGCGCCGTTCATGTGCACGACGTCGAGGGAGAAGCCGAGCGTCTCTTCTGTGGCCTTCGAGACGCGCCCCCACTCGACAGGGAGCTCGCCGCGGTCCGCGACCGCGCCCTCAGCGTGCAGCGCCTTGAAGGACTCGACGAAGGCTCTGCCCTCCTCGCTCTCATAGCCGAAGCGCTCGTTCAATTGGGCGGTGGCGTCGTCTGCGCCGAGGTCTACCAGAGCGGCGGCGCGGCAGAGGGGGAGGAAGGTCTCGATCATGAGTCTCAGTCGTAGTGGAGTCGGAGGAGGTGAAGGACGGAGTCTTCTGGGAAGCCGTCTTCGACGGAGAGCGGTCTCGTCTCTGTCTCCAGGCGCACACCGTACTTCGTGTCCAGGTGTCTGGTGAGGTTCTGGAGGTACTCGTCGTTAGGGAAGGGGGTGAGCAGCCAGTCGGGGGCAGCCTCGCCTGGGCCGAGAGGCTGGGCCATGCCGACCTGAGCGCCGAGGTAGGTCGGTCGGCTAGGGAGCTCGCTCAAGATCTCAGGCCGGAGGAAGAAGTCGTTCTGTACGCGGACGTCGTGCCCTGGTGAGGCGCCCACGATGGGCTCGGTGTGGGCTGCGACCTCAGGTGTGACGAGGCCGTAGGTGTCGTAGATCGTGAGCAGAGGCGCGCGGTATCCGATCGCGCCGATCCCGCCGAGGATGATGGACTCTCCAGGCTCCGTCTCCTGCGCGAGCGCGCGCCCCCACAGGTCCCAGGCCTCGGCGTTCCGCTTCATCTCCGTCCAGCGCGCCACCTCTGTCTGGAACTCTCGATCTTGCCGGAAGTGGAGCGCGCGGCGGAGGCCCTCGGGGGCGGGTCCTCGGTCGTAGGACTCTGCCACTGAGATCAGGACGCAGAGGAGCGTGAGCGCATACGCGGGCTTGGGCGCCATCCGGGACAAGCCCCAAGCGAAGAGCAGCGCGACGGCAGGCAGCGCGGGCACGAGGAACCTGCCGAAGGGCATGAAGTCGCCTCCGACCCAGGTGGCGTAGCCGAAGCTGCCGAAGAGGAGCGCGGCGGAGGAGAGGAGCAGCGTCGCGGGACCCTCGCGCCACTTGCGCAGGCCGACGCCTGCTGCCAAGGCGACGGCGGGCATGGCGACGAGGAGCGCGCCGGAGTAGAGGAGGCCGCGGTGTAAGCGCGCCGTCGTGAAGGCCGCCTTGATCTTGGCGGTGTTCGGTACCCACTCACCGTAGTAGCCGTGACGCCAGATGGCTTGCGCGGCGAAGGCGGCTCCCGCCGCCGCTGCGGTGAGAGCGACCGTGCGCTTTGCGCTGCCCTTGGAGCCTGCGAGGGTCGCTGCGAGGATCAGGCCGACGTAGCCGATCCCGTCGGCCCGCAGGAGGGTCGCTGTCGCAGCGCAGGCCGCAGCGAGGAGCAGCTTTGGTTTGCCCTCTTCTGCATAAAGCGCCCAGAGCACTCCGAAGATGGCGAGCGCCGCGGGCATCGTCGCGA
>JAKVCE010000134.1 GCA_022447405.1 Planctomycetota bacterium
GGCTGCCGCCGCATCTACTACGGATGGGAGTCTGGCAGCCAGCGCATGCTCGACGTCCTGAAGAAGGACCTCACTCCCGAGGAGATCGTCGAGGCCGCCAAGATGACCCGCCGCGCCGGCATCTGGGCGAAGGTCTACCTGATCGTCGGCTCTCCCGGAGAGACCAAGCAGGACATCGAGGAGACCGAGAAGGTGCTCCGCCTCGCTGGCCCCGACCTCGTCCGCGTCTCCGTCTTCAATCCGCTCATCGGCACGGAGTCATGGGACGGGTACACGGCGAACATTGACGTCAGCGACCTCCGTGAGAACTACGTCTCCTCGAACCGGTCCGCGTACAAGCACGAGAACTTCGGGCAGCTCGAGCTCGAGGAGATGCGCAAGAACATGGTCCGCTCCTATGAGAAGTGGTACTACGCCTACCCCCAGCGCACTCGCCGCTTCATGGAGCGGATGATGTACTACATGGAGAACCCGCTCTATGGGCGCAAGCGCCTCGGCAGAGCCCTCGGCCTCGTCCCTGCTCCGCGCAGCGACAGCGTCCACCTCAAGGCGATGCAAGAGCAAGACGCCTGATCCAGCTCGCTGGACGGCCCCCTGACGACCCCGCGCTACGTCCCCAACGCCTAGGAGGCTCCTCCCGTGAGCGACGCCCGAGACTTCTCTGCAGCCCAAGGAGAGATGCCCGCTGGCTTCTCGATAGAGGAGGGAGCGCCCGGCGAGCGGGCTGAGCAGGTCGCCCTCTTCAACGCCTGCTTCACCAAGGACCTCGTTGAGAGCGACCTGGCTTGGCGCTACGAGCAGAACCCCTACGGCGAGAGCGTGAACTTGCTCGCGCGGGAGGAGGAGACCGGGGAGCTCGTGAGCGGCTACGCGTGCAACCCCCGCCTGGCTGTCGCTGGTGAGTCGGAGGCCGTGGTCGGTCAGACGGGGGATGTCATGACGCACCCCTCCCGGCGCAAGCTAGGCGTGTTCAGTCACCTCGACAGGGAGGCGATGAGTCGGGCCAAGGCGGCCGGGTGGCCGTGCGTCTTCGGGCTGCCGAACTGGCGCTCGGCTCACATATTCGAGGCGCTCGGTTGGGAGGTCGTCGGCACCCTCCGAGAGTGGAGCTTGCCGCTACGCATGGATACCTGCGCTCTCGCCCGTCGCAAACGTGTCTCTCGCTTGCCTGCCCTGCGCCTTCCTTTTGAGCGCGTCAAGGCGGCGGCTGGGATGAAGCGCCTCGCGGGCAAGCTAGATGGATATGAGGTCCGGCCCCTGGTCGGATTTCCCGAGGAGGTCACAGAGCTCTCGAAGCGACTTGAGGCTCGCTACGGCTTCATGGTGAGGCGAGACCCCGAGTATCTGACCTGGCGTTTCCAGCGCGGCAAGAGTCGACTCCATCGCTCCTTCGGCCTGTACGACGCCGCCGGCGAGTTTCACGGGTACGTCATCGTTCAGCTGCCCAGGGAGGGGGAGCTCCACGGCTTCGTCGTTGATCTCCTCGCGGAGGGAGAGGCCCGCGAAGCCGCCATCGCGGCAGGCCTCGCCGCCCTCGACTACGCCGACGCCTCGATCGTGCACTCCACTGCTGTGGACGGCTCTGGCTGGGCCCAGGAGCTGAAGTCCGCGGGCTTCTCCCCCGCGTCGGACCGGAACGTCATGCAGATCATCCTCCACGCCAACGACGTGGATCACCCCGTCACGAAGGCGGCCCGGCAGACCAGTCGCTGGTATTTCACCGACGGCGACCGCGACGACGAGACGATGTAAGAGGGCGTGAAGCACAAGCTCAAGATGCTCCTACGCGAGCTGGTCGCTCGCGCTGTCTATCACACCCCGCTCTGGCGCCTGTGCGACCTCTTGGCGCCGCGCAGGCTCGTCATCCTCGCTGGGCACTGCGTTGAGGCGCCATCAAACGACTTCCTCCCGCCTGAGATGAAGATACGGGAGGAGACCCTGGAGGAGATCCTTGGGTGGCTCAATCGTCGCTTTGAAGGGGTTCGTGTGGCGGACGGTTGGCGTCGCCTCGGTGAGGGGGGCGGGAAGAGCCTCTTTGCCCTCTCCATGGACGACGGCTATCGCGACAACGTGACGCATCTCTTGCCGCTCGCTGAGCGCGTCGGGGTCCCAGTGACCGTGTACCTAGAGTCGCGGCCGCTTGATGAGCAGCGTGTGAACTGGACTCACAAGTTTTTTTGGCTTGTAGAGCGGCTAGGCGTCGAAGAGCTCGGGATCCGTTACGCCGACGAGACCGAGGTAGAGCCTGACAACGTCCGAACCCACCAAGTGCTCGCTGAGGGGGTGGAGGTGGTCTACCGCTGGAAGCGCGCTCTCAAGTACGACTTCGATCCGCTCGAACGGGACAGAGTCATAGACAGCATCTTCACCGCTGAGGGCGGCGACGAGGCGGCGCTATGCGAAGAGCTCTATATGGACGCAGACGGAGTCACAGCTCTCGCAGAGGCTGGCTGGGAGCTCGGTGGTCACACCATCTCGCACCACGTCCTGAGTGGCCTAGGCGAGGAGGCGCAGCGTGAGGAGGTCCAGGGCGGCAGGCAGGTCTTGATGGATCGTCATGGCGTGGGCTGTGAGAGCTTCGCCTATCCATTCGGACGCCGCTGGGACTACAACGAGACCTCTGTCGAGGTCGCGCGTGACGCGGGCTTTGAGTGCGCTGTACAGACTCACGCGGGGGCGTGCACGCGGACATCAGATGCGTTTCACCTGAGCCGGTGGATGATCGATGACGAAGCAGCGCTGCACCTTATCGCTGCCGAGGCTTGCGGCGCCTTCGAGCTCTTCCGGAGGGTCGGGCTGGACCTCTCTGAGTGAGCCCGCTGGCGCGCGGCTCAGTCGAACATCGGGTACTGGTGGGGGGCGACTCCCTCCTCAGGCGGGCCTGAGAAGAAGACGATCCAAATGACCGTGCCCAGGATCAGCGCCATGGGCGTCAGGATCCAAACCCAGTTGTCTTTGAGGAAGCTCATGTCTTGGTGTAGCGCGGGGGCATCTCGCCCGCTCCAGGGTTCATTATACCTCCAAAGGTGGGCGCTGCCGGGGGATCCGAGCCCGTACTGATAGGATGGGATGATGCGAAGAAGCGGATGGATCGTGGCGGCCCTCGGAGTGTCAGCCGTCCTGTGGCTGAGCTCGGGAGAGGGTCATGGTGAGGGCTTCGTAGGCCCCCGTCCCACCGAACACGTCTTGGATGAGGGCGCCGAGGCGGAGCACAAGGCTGGGCGCAAACGCTGGATGCGTGAGATGCATCGGGCAGCACCAGGCGTCGACTGGGAAGAGCTCGAGCGCCAGAACGGCTTGAGGGAGATGGAGCGCAGGCGCGCGCTGGCTCTTGAGATGCCCATGACCATCGGCGCGAGCTGGGCAGAGGTCGGGAGCAAGAACCTCGCGGGCCGCACCCGATCGTCTTTCATCGGGCCAGGTGAGGATGAGCTCTACGTGGGGTCTGCTCTAGGCGGCCTCTGGCGGGGCACGCTCACTGGAACCGATTGGGAGCCTCTCGGCGACAACCTCTATGGAGGCGTCTATGAGGTCGTCGTCTTGGAGGGAGGGCCGGGCGCGCACGACATCTTCATCACGCGTGACGGGGACGACCTCTATCGCAGCGTCGATGATGGAGCGACCTGGCTCCCCGTGAGCGGGCTTCCGTCGAACCTGGACGTGCGCGACCTCGTGCTCCTGGGGGACTCAGCGCAGACCGTCCTCGTGTACGGCGCCTCAGGCGGAATGAGCCGCGTCTACGACTCCGTAGATGGTGGGGCTAGCTTCCAGCTGCGCTGGGCGCTCTCGCCCGAGTGGGAGGGTGGCCTCTGGGCGCCGCGCGCTGGACCTGGCGCAGGCACAGATGTGTACATGCTTCATCAGCGGAAGATCTATCACTCCTCAAGCGGGGGCTCAGGCTTCACAGAGGTCGGGACGGTCGCTGGGTCTGGGAGTGAAGGGCGCATCACCGGCTCAGAGGCTGGCGCGCCGACCCTCTATGTGAGCTTGCGTCAGAGCGGCTCCTGGAACGTGTACCGCTCTACCAACGCGGGCGCGTCCTTCGCCCAGCGCGCTAGCGACATCGGCGACTACTGGGACACCTCCTTCTGCGCCTCCATCACGGACCCGGACCTCTTGCTCTATGGAGGCGTGGAGTGCTGGCGCTCGACCAACGGCGGCAGCAGCTTCAGCCGCGTGAACTCCTGGGGCTCGTACTACAACAACCCTCAGATCAGGCTCCACGCTGACATCTTCGGGATCGACTGCTACCCCGACCCCGACGCTCCCAGTACGGGAGAGCGCTGGATCATCTCATGCGATGGGGGGACCTACGAGAGCCGCACGTCGATGAGCTCCGTGAACAACCTCTCGATGTCCGGGCTTGGGATCTCGCAGTACTACTCGACCCACAGCTCAGCTGCCGAGCCGACGCGCCTCTTGGCGGGCTCTCAAGATCAGGGGTACCAGCGCGGGCACGTCGTCACTCAGTCGACCCCTGGCCCCTCTACGGACATGGATCAATTGATCAGCGGGGACTACGGGCACTTGGTCTCTGGTGACGGGACGCACGCCTGGGTCTACTCGACATACCCGGGCTTCGTGCTCGTGCAGCAAGGCGAGGCAGGGAACAACATCTATCAGGTGAGCTTCCCGAGCGGCTCCCAGCACCTCTGGCTCCCGCCGGTCGTCGCAGACCCTACAGACAACCAGGCGTTCTACTTCTTAGGAGACCGCCTCTGGCGCTACACGCGCGGCGTCGGGCAGAGCTGGAACCACATCCAGCACACGAGCCAGACCTTCGACACCGGGAGCTCTGACTACCTGACCGCGATGGCCATCGCTCCGAGCGATGTGAGCCGGATGTACGCCTGCGACGAGGCCGGACGAGCGTGGGTCTCGACGGACTTCGGGAGCTCCTGGACACAGACGGGCTCCAGCCTCCCTGGCGAGCACTACTTCTATGGCAACGCGATCTGCGTGCACCCGACGATCTCACAGGAGGTCTTCATCGGTGGCTCGGGATACTCCACCGCGGGCGTGCGCCGCAGCACCGACGGCGGGAGCTCCTGGCAGGCGGAGAGCGACGGGCTCCCCAGCACCCTCGTCTATGACCTCGCCTACGCGGGCGACGGCAGCGGGGACGTGTACGCCGCGTGCGAGGCCGGCGCATATCGCTGGGATCGCCCGACAGAGACCTGGGAGAACATCATGGGCCTCGAGGCGCCGATCACCCTGTACTGGTCTGTTGAGGCGGTCCCTGACTCGCCCCTTATGCGCTTCGGGACCTACGGGCGCGGCATCTGGGATTACACCATCGGTGAGACCGGGCCGACCGGACCCGGCGCGGGCTACTGCTTTGGTGACGGGGCCAGCCCTTGTCCATGCGGGAACGCTAACGACGGCAGCTTGAACGGCGGGCAGGCTGGCTGCGCGAACGGGGTCTCTCCTGGCGGCGCGGTCCTCACGGCGACTGGCAGCAACAGCGTGAGCGCCAGAGACCTGAAGCTGGAGGCCTTCGGGCTCGACCCGAACCAGCCTGGCCTCTACTTCCAGGGCGACAATCAGGTCGCGGGTGGCCTGGGCGTCGCTTTCGGTGACGGCCTGCGCTGCGCGGGTGGCGAGGTGATTCGGCTCCAGGTCGTCATGGCGGACCCCTTCGGCGACTCTGACACCTCCATCCCTGTCGCGACTAGAGGTGGCGTGTCGGCAGGCGATGTGAAGCGCTACCAGCTCTGGTATCGGAACCCTGCCTCGAGCGCCTGCCTCAGCGGCTTCAACCTCTCCAACGGCTTCGAGGTCGCCTGGGAGGGCTAGCGCCCGCTAGAAGAGGGTGTAGATGAAGGGCGCGACCAGGGGAGAGGTCGCGGCGACGAACAAGAGGCTGCCGATCGTCAGGAGGATCGTGACGAGGGGCATCAGGTACCAGTGTCCGCGGCGGACGAAGGCCACGAGCAGCTCGAGGATCGTGTCGATGCGCGGGCCGATCTTGTAGAGGATGAAGCCGATGAGCCCGAGGATGAGGGCAGTCAGGGTCCAGCCAGCTGCGCCAGCAGGCATGAGGTCGAGCAAGGCCGCGCCGCCAATGACGATCGCGAAGATGGTCCCGAGGAGGGCGGCGACCTTCAGGAGGGAGGGGAGCGGCTTCTCTTCGCCACGATAGGTGGAGGCGTACATCACGCCCAGGATGAGCGCGAGGCCGAGGTACCAGGGGAGCCATGGCGGGAGCTCGCTGCGCGGGGGCTCTAAGGCGGGTCTAGACGCAGCGGCAGTGCTCGCTGTGAGGCCTGGCGTGAGTTCG
>JAKVCE010000135.1 GCA_022447405.1 Planctomycetota bacterium
TGGCGGACCCAGACCCTGTCCTCCGGGCCGCCGCGGTCTCGGCTCTCTTGGGCTCGCTCTCCTCAGAGGAGCCCCCGGCCGGGCTCGACCCTGAGCGGGTCCGCGTGGCGCTCTTGGAGCAGCTCAAGGCGGAGCCGAACCCCATCGTCTTACACACCCTCGTCACGGGCTTCCTGGAGCAGCTCGGACCTCAAGACGCCTGCACCCGCGACGGGCGAGAGTTCGCCAGCGCATTGCACGCGCGGAGCGCGAGCTGTGACGCGGGAGCCTTCGCGCCGCTCGTCTTTGGGCTCGCGCGCATGCCCCTCGACGGGAGCGCCCCTGCCCGGGATGAGGCCGGCGTCCCGAACGCCTGCAGCTTGAGCTACGCGACTGACGCCCTCATCGGTGGCCCGGACGAGGCGGGCAGAGTCGGCCTCTTCATCGAGTGGTGTGGAGGCGGGCGACGCCTGGGGAGTGACGCGCTCGCGAGCGCGCTGCGCTCTCTAGAGGTCTTCTTTGAGCGGCGGCCGGCGGAGAGCGATCGAGCTGAGCTCCGAGACTTGCTGCTTGAGCTCATTGAGGACGGCGAGAGGGACCCTGACTTGCGCGCCGGCGCGGTGCGCGTCGTCGCTAGCGCTGGACGTGCGGAGGACCTCCCGCGCTTGGGCGCCGCGCTGCAGGGCGCGCCCACCTCTGTCGCCTACGAGCTGATCGCGACGATCACGAGGTTGGCAGAGGGGGTGGAGACCTCTACGGAGTCAGCGATCGCCGCGCGCGACGCCCTGGTCGGGATGCTCTCCTTGGGGGAGGCGAGCTTGCGCCGCCGCGCCCTCGCGATGCTCGCGACTGAACCCCTCGCTCCGCTGGCAGAGACCACAGATGCGGGGCTCTTCCTCGCTGTCCTGGAGCGTGACCTCTCCTCGGAGGAGTCGACGACGCTCCTCGAGCTCCTGGCGCGGCGAAGTGATCCTGCGCTGGTCCCTCTGCTCTTTGATCACGGCGCCTTCGCGCGCCTCGCCGCTGCGAACTCAGGCGTCTCCACGGTCTTGACCGAGACCCTCGGACGCCTGGCGGCGGGGGATGGTCCGCTGACACACGAGGTCGCGCGCAGGCTCTTGGAGACGCCCCTTTCCGCTGAGGACGGAGACCTCGCAGCCTCTGAGGGGGTGCAGCGGCTGCGCAACGCCCTCGCGCTCCTCGCGCTCCTAGAGGACAGCGCCGCGCGCTCCCTGAGTCCGGCGCAGCACGCGGACGTCGTGCGCTGGGCGATGGAGCTCCGTGAGGCGGCGGGGACGCTCGCGGGGGTGACGACCGAGGCTGTCCCGACCGCCTTCTTGCTGCGCCTGACAGAGCTCCACCTCCCCGTCTGCGACCCGGACTCCGAGATCGGCTACTGGGCGTACCCCACGGCGCTCCTGAACGCCGACCTCTTCGCTGCGCTCAGGCTTGAGCGCACGGAGGCGCAGTGGGAGATGATCTCCATTCGAACGCGCGCGCACTTCGAGCGCGCGAAGATCTACGCTCAGTCTGAGACCGGGGACTTGGTGGACGAGCTCGAGGTCGCGCGAGACCTCGCGCGCTTCTACGTGCTGATTCAAGAGGATCGGGGCGCGCTGAGGGAGTACCGACAGATCGTTGAGCAGGAGTCGGGCGCGGGGCTCACAGCGGACACCTCTGTCTTGGAGCTCTCCGACCTGCGCGCTGCCGCCGGCCTAGCAGCCGCCGAGGTGATCTCGCCCGACGAGGCCGCGCCCACCCCGTCAGCTTTCGAGCTCACGCGCACCTTGGTGGAGCGTGATTTCTGGATGTCAGAGCCTGCAGGGGTGCGGCTCGGCGACCTCACCGCGCTCGTCGAGCGCGGGAGGGGCGTCGAGGCGAACGTCGCCACCCTGCGTCTCCTCTTTGAGGAGCTCCCAGCCCCGGGCGTGGACCCCGCCGACGCTGTCTTCCCCGAGGACGTGCTGTGGGCCGGGATTGAGTCCGACCCCGAGGGCCTCATGGAGCTCCGCCGGCTCCAGGGCTCCCTCGACGCGCCCGTCGGAGAGGAGCCCAAGGGAGCTGATCCGGGGGTCGAGCCAGAGGACCCCGGGGGGGCACCTCAGGATGCACCGGAGGAGGATCCTCCTCCGGGCTCTTGACTCCGGGCTCGGCCCGTGGAGAATGCTCCCCCTAACCGCGGGGTGGAGCAGTCAGGCAGCTCGTCGGGCTCATAACCCGGAGGTCGCAGGTTCGAATCCTGCCCCCGCTACCACGTTCAGAGAGGGCTGGCCCGCAGGGGACGGCCCGTTTTTTTTTGGAGCTCTCCGGTATGAACGCTCTCGCGCTTGTTCTGAGTCTCGCGGTCTTTGCTCCTCAAGATGTAGACGAGAAGTCCAGCCCCTTTGACGGGCTGCGCTGGGTGGGAGATCAGCCAGAGGTTCAGGTCGAGGGCACCTGGTATGAGCCCGTCTCGATTGACGGGGTCGCTGTTCAGGAGCTCCTCAAGCTCGCAGACACGTGGTCCCCCGGGCGCGTGAAGCGCTTCGCGGAAGACCTCGTCCCCTTGCTCCAGCGGCTCAAGTGGGATGGTGATGCGAAGGTCGACCTCGAGCTCCGCTCTCTTGAGGATGGAGCCATGGTTCGATTGGAGGGCGTGGAGATGACGCGCGCTAAGCGCACGGCCCTGCGCTCCTCGAGGAGAGTTAGTGAGCCGAGCGGCGCTAACCGTCCATCAGCTCCTACGCATATCTCTACAAGGGACGCTCGCGCAGACATGGAAGCCTTCGGTGCGGGGCTCAAGGATCAGTTTGCTTACCTGGGCCTCGGCGAGGTCGACCTTGATCGTGAGCTAGCTCAGATACGTGAAGGCCTCGACGGAGGCCGAGTCGACATCCTGGAGCTGCGCCTCGAGCTGCATCGACTCCTCATGCGCTTTGGTGATGGACACGCTCAGGTCCGCTCAAACCTCCCTCTCGGTCAGCGCGGTGACAAGTACCTGCCCTTCTTGCTTGTCGAGGCAGAGGGCGGCGTCGTTGCGGTGCTCCCAGATCGCTCTGCGCTGGTCGAACCTGACGCTCCCTTTGTCCGAGCGATCGACGGTAGGACGATGAGCGAGTGGGTCGATCTGCTTCGGCCCCTCATCGCGAACGGCAGCCCGCAGCTCGTCCGCCGCCGCGCCCTGGGCGATATGCGCGAGATCGACTGGGTGCGTCGCGTCCTCAGGGAGGAACCTGGTGGCCCGCTTCAGGTGACGTTCTCGTCGGCTGACGGGAGCGAGACGGTGGAGCGAGAGCTCGAGCTCTCATCGCGACGCCCCACCTACGGTGACTGGCCGCGCTCCGAGAGCTCCATCCTGGAGGGGAACATCGGCTATCTGCGCATCGCTCGGATGGACGGGGATGTGGACTCCTTGCATGCGGCGATGGAGGAGTTCGTCGACACCGAGGGGCTCATCGTCGACGTGCGCGGCAACGGCGGCGGGACGCGCGAGCTCCTGCTCGCGCTCGGGGGGTACTTGATCGGACCCAAGGAGCCCGCGGTCGTGGGCAACATCGCTCAGTACCGCCTCTCTGAGCGCTTCGATCTGGATCACCTGGAGGCTCGCTATATGCGCAGGGCCGACTGGAGCGGGTGGAGCGACCGGCAGCGCGAGGCGATCGAAGCTGCCGCTGCCCACTTCAAGCCTGAGTGGCAGCCGGTGGGCGAGTTCAGCGAGTGGCACTTCCTCGTGCTCGATCGCACCGGGCACAAGGCGGAGTACTTCTACGACCTGCCGGTCGTGGTGCTCTCCGACTCAGGTTGTTTCAGCGCGACAGACATCTTCCTCGGCGCCCTCGAGCTCTTGCCGCGCGTGACCTCGCTCGGCACCGCGAGCTCCGGCGGCAGCGCGCGCTCTCAGTCCTTCCGGCTGCCCAAGACAGGGCTTGAGGTGCGCTGCGCTTCGATGGCTTCCTTCCGCCCGGACGGCAGGCTCTACGACGGCCGCGGCGTCGAGGTCGACGTTGAGGTCGCGCCTGCTCCAGGAGACTTCTTGCGTGCTGGTGGTGACGCTCAACTGGAAGCTGCGCTCGCGCGCTTCGGGGTCGTGGTCAGCCTCGGTGAAGAGGGCGGCGACTCAAACGCTGGCCGTGCGCTCGTGGAGGCGCTCGCGACATCACTGGCGGCCGATGACTACGAGGCGTTCAAGTCCGTGACTTGTCTCGGCATGAAGAAGGCTGAGTTCGAGGAGTTCATGCGCGAGAACCCCAACCGCAAGGTGCTCGGCGTCTGGGACAGCGCTGAGGGAGACTTCAGGGCTGCCTTGAAGGCTGATGTCAGAGAGGTGTTTGAGCAGGCTCGGAAGGGAGAGATGGACCCCAGGGTTCGACGTGGTGGCGAAGGCGTCTTTGACTGGAGCAGAGCCGAGGTGAGGCTCCTCGACTGGGAGAGGGGAGACGGCGGTGATGTGAAGGCCACGCTCGTCTCCGGGGAGCTGGGAGCGTTCATCAAGATCGATGACTGCTTCATGACCCCCCAAGGGCTCCTAGCCTTCGACGTCCCGCTCGGGATGATCATGCCTGCAGACAAGCTCCCTGAGGACTTTTAGCTAGCGAGAGCGGATCGCTTGAGTCACTCAGCGCTGGGAGCGAAGACCTCGACCAAGGCTGAGAGGTCATGCTCGCCCAGGCCCACTCTTTGGCCATCTTGAAAGACCGCCCTCACCGCGTCTTGCAGGACGAGGTCGGTCCCGAGGGTGCCTGCGACGGAGTGCACTGAGTCGTGTGCCTCAGCCCAAGTCTCGATGGACGCTTGAGTGTCCTCGGTCTCGCCATCTCGAACAGCCTCGGCGAGCCGATCTTTCTCAGCGCGCAAGATCGCGTTGGCCTTGGCGGTGTGCTGCATGTAGAGGTCGATCGAGATGCCGCCTGCGCGGCACATGGCGAGCCCGTTCATGTAACCCACGAGTGAGGTGACGATCCCGGCAGTCAGTGAGCGACTCAGGACCGTGGGCTTCGTGATGTCCTCGCCGAGGTTGGTCCAAGCGGGAGCGAGCTTGCGGAGCAGCGGGTCGCAGCTGTCGAGCACCGCTGGGTCTCCTGAGACGAGGAGGGAGGCGTCGCTCGTTCCGAGCTGGCGGGGGAAGCACATCAGCGCGCCGTCGGCGATGAGTCCGCCGCCCTCCCTGATCATGGCCGCGTGCTCTCCCACCTCATCGAGCGTCCCCGTCGTCAGCTGGATGATGCAGGTGTCTCTCAGCTGAGCAGTGAGGCCGTGCTCTTCCACGATCTCTCGCCAGGCAGAGTAGGTGGAGAGGCAGACGACGACGTGAGCGTTTGCGTCGAGCGCTTCGCCAGGCGTATCGCACGCGATCGCCCCTTGGGAGACGAGCGCTTCAACCTTGTCACGCGAGCGGTTCCATACTGAGACCCGGCAGCCGCTCTCTAAGAAGGTCTGTGCGAGGCCAGCGCCCATGGAGCCAAGCCCGATCACGGAGACTCCTTGGGTGGGCTGAGGCGTGTCGTTCATCTCAGCTCTGTGCGTGGACGTCGGCGCTGTACTCCTCCAGCACCTGGCGCATGATCGCTATGTCGCTCTCGAAGGTCTCGGGCAAGAGGGGACCGAAGGAGAAGCGGAACCAGGACTCGTAGGGGGTGACGTAGTCCGGGTCCTTCGCGTGGGGGCGCGCCATGTCGCAGTCGATGCCGGCGAGGATGGCGGCGCCGTGCTTGAAGAGGCGGCGGTTCAGTTCGGCCGCGTTCATGCCCTCGGGCAGCTGCATCCAGTGATAGAAGCCGCCGTCGCCGGTGGCGACACGGAGCCCCATCTCCTTGAAGGCCGCGCCGTAGCGCTCGCGCTGCATGTCGTAGTGCTTCACCACCGCCTCGCGCGCCTCTGCCACGCGACTAGGCTCGAGCAGCTCGACGGCGTAGAGCTGTGAGGGGTGGCTCACGCCGCCCATGCCGAAGCTCGAGTAGTTGGAGAGCACCTCGATGTTGTGCTTGCTGGCGATGATCCAGCCGATGCGGATGCCCGGGCACTGGAGGCCCTTGGTGCAGGCGCCAGCGAGGAACACGTTGCTGTTGTCGAGGTCCTTGACGTAGCGGATGCCGCTGACGCCTCGGGAGTGGTGGAACATCTCGTAGGCCTCATCGAGCAGGATGCCGCTCTTGGGCTGCTCGGCCAGGGCCATCAGCTCCTCGAGCTCGGCGTCCACCCGAGTGTGCCCCGTCGGGGTGCCCGGGTTGGAGATGATCGGCAAGAGGTGCGCCTTGGAGCCTAGACCCTCTCGGTCGAAGTAGACCGAGT
>JAKVCE010000136.1 GCA_022447405.1 Planctomycetota bacterium
AATCCACGCCAAAATGCCCGCTGAACATAGCGAAAGTCCGTTAGCGGGGTCCGGCTCGCCGCTGTCAAACGGAAGCACCGTGTCCTTTGTGGGGACACAGGCCATAGAGCTCGACAACACATTGAAAAGTAGAGCGCTGCAGCGGCAGTTCGAGCAGGCCAAGGGCGAGGCCGACCTGGTGCACGCCGACGCTGGGTTGTTTGGAGGGCGATCGACAATTGTGGTGATCCTGCACTGGGTCTTGTGCCTTTTAATGCCCCTTGTTGTGTTTATAACGTACTTATCCTGGGACACCTTTGGCATGCCGTGGGGCATGAACGCACCGAGTTTTGTGTTTGGGGTTTGCATGTTTTCAGTATTAGCTGGCACGGTAGCCGTCGCGGTCCAAGACCGCGTCGTCGCGATCATCGAAGCGCAGCCCAGCCTCACGCGTGGCCGCGTCTGGGCCGTGGCAGGGGAAGCAGGAGCGTGACAAGAGGGGCAGCACCTCGCTCTGGAAGGAGACCTCGTCCGCGCCCTCGGCGGCGGCGCTCAGCCCGCTCATGGAGAGGGCTGCGGTGAAGAGGAGGAGGCTGCGTGTACACATCACAGGGCTCATGTTACTAGGCTTCTCTCATGGGCGCGCGTGAGGTGATCCTCCTAGACGGAGGGACAGGGACGGAGCTCCGCGAGCGCGGAGTCGAGGTCCCTTGTCACCGAACCTCGATCTGGTCTGCCCATGCGCTCATCGCTGCTCCTGATGAGGTGGTGGCTGTACACCGCGAGTACATCGAGGCGGGCGCGCGGGTCGTGACGGCCTGCAACTACGCCGTGACTCCGACGCTCCTCGCGCGGGAGGGGATGGGGGACCGCGTCGAGGAGCTCAGCGTCCTCGCGGTAGAGCTCGCGCGGCGGGCGGCCGAGGAGTCGGGGGAGGAGGTCCGGGTCGCTGCCTCGCTGCCGCCCCTCGACACGAGCTACCGCGCTGACCTCGTCGCGCCTGATGCTGAGCTTCACGCGGAGTACTCGCGCATCGCAGAGGTGCTCGCGCCGAGGGTGGATGTCCTCCTGTGCGAGACGCTCTCGCTCTCACGTGAGGCGGTCGTCGCAGCGGAGTGCGCCTTGGAGACTGGGCGAGAGGTCTGGTTGAGCTGGACCCTGCAGGGGAACCGACCGGGGCTGCTCCCTGGCGGCGAGCGCCTGGAGGAGGCCTTCGCTGCAGCGGCGCACCTCCCCGTGCACGCCCACATGGTGAACTGCTGCGGCGCGAACCTCCTTACTGAGGCGATGCCGCGGCTCGCGGCGCTCTCCGACCGCCCGATCGGTGGCTACGCCAACGCGGCCGACGCGCTGCCGGGTGACTTCGACCCCCTCGATCCAGAGGAGGTCCCGTATGAGGACTTGGACCCGATCGCATACGCGGACGCAGCGCTCCGCTGGGTCGAGGCTGGCGCCACCTTGGTGGGAGGCTGCTGTCACACGAGGCCTGCTCACCTAGACGAGGTGCGGCGCAGGCTCTCCTGAGGAGCGGGAGCTCAGGACCCTTCGGGGAGGGCGTCCGGTCGTCTGACCAAGACGCGCTCGCCGGGTGTCAGGCCGAGGGCAGGCGTCCCACGCACGAGGGCGACGCGACCGAACTCGGGGATCGCCGGGTCCAGCCAGAGTCGCTCAGGGACGGCGCGCACGTCGGGCGCGATCCGGATCACGGTGGACTCGATCGTGCGGTTGGGCTCCAAGGTGGAGGAGAGGAGCACGGGGTCTTCGACATCGAGAGCGCCGAGCTCTGCCTCGGGGATGAAGACCTCCACCTCGAGGACGCCCGAGGGGATGAGGGTGAGGAGCGGGTCCCCTGCGGCGACCACGCGGCCGCGGTGGCCAGAGAGGGAGGCGACGTGTCCGTCCACGGGGGCGCGGACCACGAGCTCACGGGCAGCGATGAGGAGCTCGTCGATGGCTGCCTCTTGGACGTCCAAGGCGAGGTCGAGGGGCTCCAGGATGGGGGCGTGGGCGGGCTCCTCAGGCAGGGACTCGCGGTAGAAGTCGGTGCGCTGCTGTGCCTTCTCGAGCTCTTCCAGGTTCGCGCTCAAGAGCTCCCTGTCGGCGGAGATCTCTGCGACCGTCCGCTCGATCCTGAGCTCGAGCTCTTCCACCTCGGCGGTGGGGGTGAGGCCCTCCTCGGCGAGGCCTTGGAGCCTGGCCAAGCGGACGCGCAGGCGCTGCTCTTGGACGACGTTTGAGGCGATCTCGCCCTGGATCTCGAGGCCGTCGATGCGAGCCTCGGACTCGTCGCTCAGGTAGCGCCGCAGCTCCATGGCGCGGTCGAAGCCGCTCACGCGCTCTGAGTTATCTAGCCTCGCGCGCTCGGCGCCGAGCTCGGAGCGCAGTCGGGTCATCTCTGCGCGGGCTGTCGCGATGCCGGCCTGTATCTGAGCCGGGTCCAAGGTCGCGATGACCTCGCCCGTCTCGACGTACTGGTAGAGCGCGATGGGGAGGGTCTCGATCCGCCCGTCGATGGCCGAAGCGACCTCGACCTCCGGGTTCCTGACGAGGCCGAGGAACTCCTGAGTGACGGGGCGGCTCTCGTGGAGCATCCACGCGCCGAGGCCAGCCGCTCCCCAGAACGCGAGCGTCACAGGCAGGTGGAGGAGCCGCTCAAACCACTGCCCAATGGGCGTGCGGACGCGCTTCATCTTCTTTGCCTTAGCCATCTCTTCAGCGCTCCTTAGATCTCCGCCAGCTCATCTCTCAGGACCAAGGAGGCCGCGGCGATCCCGGCGGCTCCTTGCAGCTCACTCACGAGGTCTGCGCCGCGGTTCCTGTCGCGCAGCCTGACCTCTAAGACGTAGTCCACCTCGTCCTCGTTCCTGTGTCGCGCGGAGATCTGACGCGTCCTGCGGCAGTGGCGCTTGAGGATGTCTCTCGGGTATTTGCCATCCGATGCGACGCGGACGCTCACGTGACCGTCGAAGGAGGAGAGCTTCCCGAAGCCTGTGAAGTGCAGGTACAGCGCGACGACGAGGAGCGCGACCGTGCCGACGAGCGCCGCGAGGTGCCGCTGTGATCCCAGCGCCATCCCCAGCACGAGCGAGAAGAACACGTAGACAGTGTCTCGTGTGTCCTTGAGCACGTTTCGGAAGCGGATGATGGCCAGCGCGCCGATCAAGCCGAAGGCCGTGACGATGCTGTTCCCGATGACGAACATGACCAGCGAGACGACGATGGTCAGGAGCACGAGGGACTGCGTGAAGGTGCGCGCGTACGAGACGCCAGAGTGAGTCCACATGTAGACCCACGCGACGACCTGCCCGAGGAACACGCCGAGCAAGAGCGTCAGCGCGAGGTTCTCGAGGGTGTAGGCGGGGGTGAGGTCAGTGGCCTCCATCCCTTTCAGCCAGTCGAAGATGCGATTGTCCATAACTCAGATCACCATGCGCATCGCGCCTAAGCGGTTCGCCTCCTCGACGCAGAGGACGTACTTCGGGACTGAGGTTCTCTCGAGCTGAAACTCGTTCACCATCTTCCCGACCCAAGAGGGGAAGAGGTTGGTGAACTTCAGCTCGAGGATGACGTGCTTCATGGGGACGGTGATCCAGTCTCCGCCCTCATGCTTGATGTCGGAGTCGACGGTCACAGCGCCCTCGAGGTCGTCATCAAAAGTGATCCGGACAGGGTCAGCGCTTTGTGAGACGAAGGCCTCTCGTTTGTACTTCACACGCATGACGGGCTCAGCGCCGTGGAGGTCACGGAGGCTGATGAACTTGCTGAGGTCTGTGTCTTGCGGGACCTCCAGGGTGCTGCGATCGAGGAGCTCTGTCGCGGTCGACCGGGAGACGGCCTCACGGAACTTGTAGACGATCCCGTTCATGCGCTTCTTCACCTCGAAGAAGGCTTGGTCTGAGGGCTTGTCAGAGTAGGTGCGCACCCTGAGCTTGAAGCGGTTCTTAAGGCCCCTGGCGGTGGACTGGTAGAGGGACATCTCGGGGCTGTCTAGGTAGAGGCTCGAGATGGGGTAGCGGCCGTCTGCATGCCCTCGCGCGAAGCGGTCTCGATGGACGAAGGGCTGGATGTACTCCCTGATCCCGTCTACTTGGTCTCTCCTCACCAGGTACTTGCACTCCACCCTTGAGAGCAGGGTGTCGTCCGTTCTGGGGGTCTCTGAGGCCATGGGAGGGGGTCTTAGGGCGCGTAAAGGGCGTTCGGGTGGGGTATGTCCGGAGCAACTCCGGTTCAATGGCTCCCCTGAGGGCGTTTATCCGCCCATTACAGTATAGCCCGGCATTTTGAGCCCAAAGTTGGGTATCCGACAGTTCTAGACAGAGGGCGTACCGCGGAGTCGAGATGGCATCGATCACAGAGTTCCAAGCGCGAGTGGATGAAGGCGGCGATCCCCCGTCAGAGCTAGACCCTTGCTTGAGAGCGCTCTGGCTAGGCCGCAGCGGAGATTGGGAGGGATCGCACGACATCATCAACGACATCTCCACGCCGCTCGGCAGCTGGATTCATGCTTGGCTGCACCGCGTCGAGGGCGACCTCTCGAACGCCAACTACTGGTATCGCCTCGCGGCGCAGCCGCCCATGGAGTGTGACTTGGAGGAGGAGTGGAGAGAGCTCGTGGGCGCAGCCCTCTCGTCTGACCCTTAGAGAGGGAGCTCAGGCTCCAACCCCCAAGGCGGTGAGGGCCTTGGCGAGGTGCTCGTACTGCTCGATGGAGTTGTAGGCCTGCGCGGAGATGCGCAGGTAGCGCGCGTGGAGCGGCGCCCAGCGCATGACGGGGACTTGCACCGAGTGCTCCGCGATGAGCGCCTCTTGCAGCGGGTCCTCATAGAGACCCTCGTGAGGCGTGGTGTCCTCTGGGAGGATGACCGTCGCGAGGTGCGAGATCATCTCATCAGGGCAGGGCGTCTCTTGCCCGAGGGCAGAGAGGATCGTGGCGCGACCAGCCAGGGCGAGCGCGCGGTTCTTCTCTCTCAGCTCGCTCCAACCTCCGGGGTAGAGTGCGCCCATCGCGTCGATCGCCGCAGGGATGCAGAGGATGGGGGTCGGGTCCTGCGTGCCGGTCCAGTCGGCCTCGAGGCGGAAGCGGCTGCGGTCACGCCGGGGAGAGTTGGCGCCGTGGCTGATGGAGAGCGGGCGGATCTTGTCTTGGCGGTCACGGCGGACATGGATGACCGCAGAGCCCTTGGGCGTGCAGAGCCACTTGTGACAGTTCCCCGAGTAGTAGGCGGCGCCGAGCTCGTCGAGGTTGAGGTCTAGCTGCCCGGGACAGTGCGCGCCATCGACCAAGGTGTCGACCCCGCGTTCGTTCAAGCGGCTGACGATTGCCTCGATGGGCATCACCGCTCCGGTCGCGCTCGTGATGTGGTCGACGAGCGCGAGGCGGGTCCTGTCCGTCACCTTCGCGAGCAGCGCCTCCACGACCTCTTCAGGGTCACTGAGGGGGAAGGGGACGTGCGCGACGACGACGGCCGCGCCAGAGCGCGCCGCGACGAAGTCGAGGGCGTTGCGGCAGGCGTTGTATTCATGATCCGTGACGAGGAGCTCGTCCGTGGGGCCGAGGTCCAGGGAGCGCAGCACCGTGTTCACGCCTCCCGTTGCGTTCGTCACGAAGGCGAGGTCCTCAGGGTCGGCGCCGAGGAACTCGCCGAGCCTCACCCTGACTGCGTCGAGCTCCCGCTCAATGTCTTCGACAAAGAAGCGCACGGGCTCTGCCTCGATCCGAGCGCGCAGCCGGGCCTGCTCTTCCAAGACGACCCTGGGGCAAGCGCCATAGGAGCCGTGGTTTAGGAAGACGACCGCAGGGTCGAGGTCCCAGTGGGCGGCGAGGGGGCTGGGTGAGGGGAGGTCCAAGCTCAGCCTCCCGAGCCCGCCGGCGTCGGGACGAGGCCCTCCGTCGTCATCGCGCCCCCGCCCTGCATGACGCGGAGGGTGTGAGGTCCGAGGGAGAAGGTCCTGGGTCGGAAGAGCCCGCCGCTCGAGCGCGCGTTGACCCGCACGGTGTAGACGACCTCGTCGCTGCTCTCGTCGATGACCTGGATGACGGGCTCCTCTCCTCGGTCGATCTTGACGCTCGGGAGCCACCCCACCGCGTCACGGTCATACTGGTCGAGGACCCCGACCGTGATCGGCCAGCCGAAGTAAGGCTCCGCACCCTCGGCTTTGGGGTCGACCCAGCGCGGCCAGTTCGCGAGGGTCATCTCCTGGGTCTCCTCCTCAAAGGTGACGATCCCATAGCCAGGCGCGCGGTTGTAG
>JAKVCE010000137.1 GCA_022447405.1 Planctomycetota bacterium
CGCCGTCGACCGCGAGCATCGCGTCAAGGATCTTGCCCTCGTTGCCCGTGGCGCCCTTCTCGGTCTGGCCGAGCGTCGCGATGACGAAGTTCGCCTTCGGCGCTTCGAAGTCCTCGCGCAGCTGTTGGATCAACCTGACGAGGTTCTCCTCGTACTTCGCGGCGTGGGCGTCCTTGTAGCGGTCCTTGTCACCCTGCCACCAGAAGAAGCCGGCGACCTCATAGCGTTTGGCGTCGGGGTAGTACTTGTTGAGGTCCTTGAGGACCTCCTTCGCCCGCGCCACGTCTCCGTCGTACTGCATCCCCGCGTACCACCCGATGGGCTTGGGCTCGGTGCCCTTGTCCCATGCGTCGGGCGACTCCTTGTAGCCCGCGTAGACCTTGCCCTCGTACTCATACTGCTCGGAGCCGGGGGGCAGGAGGTCCCAGCCGAGGGAGCGGTTGCCGATGCAGCTCTTGAGCAGCATGACCGGCGCCTTGGTGGCGTGCCCCACGTGATGACCGATGCCGATCTCCGGGCCGATGTTCCCGCCCGTGATGGTCATGAACTCGTTGTTGAACTGCCGCATACCGCCGGTGCCGCTGCCCATGACGCGCACGTTGCGGACGTCTTGTCGCACGGTCCAAGCTCCCTCGTCGTCGACGAGGTAGGGGTAGAGGCCCTTCTCCTTCACCGCCTGCTCAAGAGAGCCCTTGTCGCCCTTGATCTTGCCGAAGCCCAGCATGTTGGACTGTCCCATGAGGATGTACACCTGCACGGGCTCGCGCATGTTCGCGGGCTTCCCATCGGGGTCCGGCAGCTCCTTGGGCTGCTGCGCGCTCGCGGTGGTGGGCAAGAGCAGGAGCAGCGTGGCTGTGGCTAGGAGCGATTCCTTAAGAGTAGGGCGCATGCTGTGTTCCTTAGTGGGTGTGGAGCAGGAGTCTCGCTCACTCTTGGTCCCACAGGCGGTATGGGTCTTCGAGGCGCACCATCTCTTCCAAGAGCAGCGCCTCCATCTGGGCGAGCTCGCGAGCGTAGCGTGGGTCGCCGGCGAGGTCCTTGTGGTGCTCAGCTGGTATGGAACCGGTGAGCGAGGAGACGGCCTCGTCGTGGTGTTGCGAGAGCAGCTCGGAGGGGTTCTCGGAGAGGTTGAAGAGCTGAGTCTCTCTCACCTCACCGTCGAGGCAGTCGTACTTGATGAGCTTCCAGTCGCCGCGGCGCACAGAGCGCATGCCGGGCTTGGTCCCACCGGAGTAGGCGCCAAAGAGCACCTCGCGAACGACCTCGCGCTCGCCTCGGAGCACAGGAGCGAAGCTCTCGCCCTCTGAGCTCGCAGGCACAGGCACCTCCGCTAAGTCGCAGAGGGTGGCGAGCACGTCCAAGAGGTAGACGTTGCCCTGCGCGCGCGATCCCGGCTCGATGCCAGGGCCTGTGACGATCATCGGCACACGCCAGGTGTGCTCGTAGAGGTTCTGCTTTCCTTGCAGGCCGTGCCGGCCGATGGCCATGCCGTGGTCTGCGGTGTAGACGACGTAGGTGTTCTCCAGCTCGCCCATCTCATCGAGCTTCTCCAAGACGCGCCCGATCTGGATGTCGATGTTCTCGTTACACGCGAACTGGCGGCCGATCTCGTTGCGGATGGTCGGCTCGTCGCGGCGCTCCATAACCCCTTGGACCCTGACCTCATCGCGGAGGCCTGGGTGGCCGTGGTGGAATGGGTGCGCGGGCAGATAGTTCTCGGGGAGGGGAGGCGAGTCGGGGTGCGCCTCCTCGGGGACGACGTCGTTGTCGGCGCCGTACTTCTCTAGGAGCTCCTCCTTCGCCCAGCGCGGATCGTGGGGGTGTGAGAAGCCGTAGTAGATGAGGAAGGGGTCCTCGTCCTCGCTCGACGCTCGCTCCTCCAGGTAGGCCAGGACCTGCTCTGCGTGCCAGGCGCTCCCGTCTGAGTCTTTCGCGCCGCGCTTCGTCGCGTCTTTGACGACCGTGAACTGCTTGTTCGCGGCGGCGTAGCTGTTCCCGACCTTGCAGGTCCGCATCGTGTCGTAGCCGGCGCGGTTGAAGACTGCGCCCAAGGTGTGCTCCGCCAGGTCCTCCGGGCAGAGAGGGTTCTTCTTCACGCCCTTCACGCCGTTCTTCGGGAGGCGCCAGAGCGTGCGGCCGCTCATGACCATGTGCCGCGAGGGCGTGCACACAGCGCCGGACCAGGAGCCCATGTGGTAGGCGCCGTCGAGGGTCATGCCCTCCGCCGCGAGGCTGTCGATGATCGGCGTCTCTAGAGGCGAAGACGGGTCGTAGACCGAGAGGTCGAAGGGGGACTGATCGTCGACGATCACGAAGAGGATGTTCGGCGGGCCGAGGTCCTCTCGAGGCGCACCACCGGGGAGCGCGCAGGCGAAGAGGGAGGCGACGGCGAAGAGGGCGGGCGCTGTGTTCCGAATCGTCATTTGTCTCCTGCCGCTTTGGCCTGAGAGAGGATAGCCGATCTTCCTCTGCGCCCACCCAACGGGCGAGAGCCGTGATCTGGGATATGCTCAAGGAGTGAGCGGCTCCAATCTCATCCTCTCTGCCCAGCGAAGCGCGAGGGCGTCGAAGAGTCTCTACGGTCTCAGGCGACTCCTCCTCCTGTTCGGGGTCGGCTATCCAGCCCTGCTCGTCGGCTCGGTCTACACCACTTGGCTCGTCGCTTGGGCATGGCTCGGACACATGCCCCGACCGGGCCTAGATGATCCCAAGTACATCGGGCTCCTTGTCGACATCCCTTACTGGGTGACAGGGCTCTTCCTCATGGGGATGCCCGGGGGGTTCCTGCTCAGCGTCGTCGCGGTCCCCGTCCTGGTGGCGCGCCAGGCTGCGCCGGGCGCGCGCCTCACCCCAGGCTTCTTCGCGTTCTCCGCGCTCTTCTTCCTCTGGGTTATGGCGCTCTGGTTCCTGCGCGCCGACCCCTGGGAGGTCAGCCTCTGGTTCTTCGACTAGCTGCGCGCCTCAGCGCGGGTTGTCGAAGCGAGCGGTCTGGCGATAGAAGCCCGTGACGATGGAGGCGTAGAGCTCCTTCGGCTGGTCTGGGCTGGGAGTGAACTCGATGGTATAGGTCCCAGCCTCCTGCTCCTCGTCCACTGGCCGGTCCAGGATGATGCCGCCCCACTGGTAGATCGTGACTTGGACGTTGCCGTCTTCGGGGACGGTGTAGGTGACGGACACGCGCTCGCCAGCCGGGTGGGTCGTGATCGCGCACAGGGAGTTGTCGAAGTCGGGCGGGATGGGGCCAGAGTCATCCGACTGCGAGTTCAGCTGCCCGCCGATGGAGTACTTGTAGATCCGCATCCCGATGCCATAGATCACCGTGTCGCTGACCTTGATGAACTTGTTACAGCGGTCGCCATAGAGCGGGTCGATCTGGATCGAGGTCCAGTTCGCGCCGCCGTCGAAGGTCTGGTAGGTGTCGGGCTCGTTCCCTCCGATGAAGCCGATCTGCTCGTTCAGGAAGCCGATCCCGTTCGCCTCGAAGTTGTCAGCGAACACCCGGTCCGTCCACGTCTCGCCGCCGTCATAGGTCTGGATCCACTTGTTGCCGTCCGGCCCGTACGCCGCCACGCCATACCCGAAGGTGTCCGAGGCGAAGCCGATCTTCCAGTAGTGGTAGGCGTCGTTGCTGATCACCGTCGTCCAGGTCGCGCCGCCGTCCGTGGTGTGGAGCAGTTGCGCGGCGTCTGCGCCGCCGGGGGCGCTGACATGAGCCGTGATGTAGCCCTCGTCGGCGTTGAAGAAGTGAGTATCGACGAAGGCGTCGTAGGGGATGTTCAGGTCTGTGGAGGTCCAGGACGCGCCGGCGTCCCTCGAATAGATGAAGTAGGCGCCGCCGGCGTATCGCCCGGCTCCGTAGATGGTGTCGGGCGCGATCCACTCGAGGCCGCAGATGCCGTCCGGCGTCGGCCCGGAGATGTTCGTGACGACGTCCCAGGTCAGCCCGCCGTCTGTCGTCTCGTAGAGGATGTTCGGGTCCGAGACGGTGCCCGTCCATCCGCCGACGCCGAGGTTGGCGACCCAGCCGCGCTGGTGGTCAGCGAAGACGATGGTGCGGAAGGAGGTGGCCGGCTGGTGCAGGACCCTCGTCCAGTTGTCACCGCCGTCGGTCGTCTTCCAGATCTCGCCGCTGATGTTGCAGATCCAGCCGGTCTCCTCGTCGACGAAGTACATGTCGTCGTGGTGGTAGTAGGGGGCGAGGGGGGAGTTCGGGAGGATCTCCCACTGTCCCTCAGGGTGCTTCCGGACCTCGACGTCGTCGATGTACCAGCCCGCGAAGGTGGCGCCGCCCGAGAGTCCGGAGATGCTGACCGCGTCGAAGTCGACCTCGTCCCCGCCGTTGGCGAGGAGGCGAAGCTCCAGCGCTTGCCCAAGCTGTGCGGGGGAGGGGCCAGAGTCGTAGGTCATGCTCACCGGCGCCCACTGTCCCGCAGTGGGTGAGGTGCCGATATAGGATTGGAGCAGCACGCCGCCAGCGAGGAGCTCGATGCGGAAGGGGCCGCCGGAGCTGCCGGGGTTGAAGAAGGGGTTCCCCACGTGTGCGCTCACGACGTACTGGTTGTTCGCCTCCAAGACCGCGCCTGGGATGAGCTGTGAGAGGCCGCCGCCGGACGATGTCCCTGAGGCGCCGCCGACCCAGCCGATGTTCAGGCCCTCAAAGGCTGCGCCGCCGGGGAAGCCGCTGCCGGAGTCGGGGTTCCAGATCCCGCCCGAGCTGTTGATCGAGCTCCAGCCGGGGCCCCCGGTCGTGTTCCAACTCCCGTTGGACAAGACGGGGAGCTCGAAGCCGCCGTTCACCAGGCCGGCTGAGTCCGCCGCGTCCGTCTGCATCCTGAACTCGATGATGACCTCTTGGCCGTAGGCCGCGTCAGGGAGGGTCACGGCGTAGCTGTCCCAGCTGGTGGCTCCGGTGGACTCCACCTCGGGCTCGATGACCGCGAGCAGGCTCAGGTCCTGCGCCGAGAGGACGCGGAGCGAGCCGAAGTCCTGGTCGCTGCCGCTGGCCTCGATGTCCTTGAACTCCTTGAAGGAGAGGGTCGCGGCCGTGACGCCGCCGAGGTTGATCGCGGGGGTGCGGAGCCAGATGTCCGTGTCGGGCCCGTAGGTCGAGTCGATGTTAGTGCCCACGCAGTTCGCGGGGCTGAAGGCCGCGCTCGGTCCCACGTTGGTGGGGGCGCCGAGCTCCCAGGCGGTGCTGCCCGAGTCGGCGGGGGTGTTCGCTCCGGTCGTCCAGCCTGACGGGAGGCCGGGGCCGGCGGCGTCATCAAAGCTCTCTAGGAAGAGGACGGAGATGTCGCCCGCGCAGACTTGAACTTGCAAGGCGTTGCTGAGGTTGAAGTTGGAGCCGCCGCCAGCGGGGTCGCGATACCAGCCCTGGCAGTTCCAGGTGTCGCCCGCTGTCCATGCTCCTGTGCCTTGTGGGTTGCCGCCAGCGGGGGGTTGGCTGAAGTCGACCTTCATGGTCACGGCGCCGATGCTGTCGATCTGCAGGACGGGGAAGCGGAAGGTCCCGACGCCGCCTGCGCCGACGCAGCGCAGGCCGTTCCCGAAGGGGAGGGAGAGCTGTGCGGCCCCGTAGTAGAAGACCATGAACTGATTGGCCGGGGCTCCGGTCATCCTCAGGTGGAAGTCGTCCGCTTCGACGCTGGGCGTCCCTGACCAGGAGATGAGCGCGCCGCTGCCGACAGAGTTCGACGAGGTTGAGCAGTATTCGATCGGGTCCGGGCACTGCGCGGAGGCGCTGTTCGTGCTGAGGGCGAGGGCGGCGATGATTCGCTGCATTTTTTTCTTCTGCGCGCGGGAGGCAAATTAGGATTTTGTTTTT
>JAKVCE010000138.1 GCA_022447405.1 Planctomycetota bacterium
CGGTCGATCGTCAGGCCCCGCTCCTGCTCCTCCTTGAAGCGGTCTGGCTCGATCCCCGTGAGGGCACGGACCAGGGTGGACTTGCCGTGGTCGATGTGACCGGCGGTCCCGATGACGATGGGTTGGATCTCCAAGGATGGCTCCTCTGCTCGGCGGGAGCAGCATATCGAGACGAGCCCCCGCGTGTTCACCGTTAGCGCAACTCTCCTCGCTACAATGCCTCCATGACCGACCTCCGCTTCCGCACGCTCGGCAGGGGGCTCGAAGACCACTTCGGCGCGCCCACCTACCGCGTCGCCCTAGACGCTGGCTCGACCTGCCCCAACAGGGACGGCGAGAAGGGCTTCGGCGGCTGCGTCTACTGCGATGTGGAGGGCTCTGGGACCGGCGCGCTCCGGACCGGGAGTGACCTTGAAGAGCAGCTCAAGCTAGGTCTCGGCCGCGTCTCAAGGCGGCAGCAGCACGACGGCGGGGCGCACGGCGTGATCGCCTACTTCCAGTCCTACTCCAACACCTATGTGGAGGCGGCCCGCCTCCGTGAGGTCCTGGAGATCGTCAAGCCCCACCTCGGGAGTCCAGTCGTCGCCGTGAGCGTCGCGACCCGCCCTGACACCCTCCCTGAGGAGTGCCTAGATGTCCTCGAAGAGCTCACCGAACACGTCGAGGTCTGGCTCGAGCTCGGGCTCGAGGCCGCGTGTGACGAGGTGCTCACAAAGATCGGGCGTCTGCACACCGTCGATGAGTTCAGGGAGGCCACTGAGCGGGCTGCTGAGCGGGGCATCGGCGTCGTCGGGCACGCCATCCTGGGCTTGCCTGGGGACGGACGTGAGGGCGCGCGGCGTACCGCGGACGTCCTAGCCGAGTGCGGGGTCTGGGGCGTCAAGGTGCACCACCTGATGGTCCTGCGCCGCACGATCCTTGAGGGGTGGTGGCGACAGGGAGACGTAGAGCTCCTGGAGCCCGAGCGCTATGTCGATTGGCTCGCCGACTTCGTCGAGCGGTTGCACCCAGAGCAGGTCCTCCATCGCGTCACGGGTGAGTCTCCTCCCGAGAAGCTCCTCGCGCCGCTATGGGACGTGAGCAAGAACGCTGTCCGCGCGATGCTAACGAGAACGCTTGAGGAGCGTGACACTCGTCAAGGCTCCCGATGCGGCGCCGCGACGAACCCGTTCTTCACCACCGGCGCGAGGGCCTGAGCCCTCCCGTGAACCTCAAATGCGGATGAGGATCCTGTCGCAGGAGGGGCACTGAATGACCTTCGCGCCCCGAGCGAGGTGAACGTTCAAGTTCGCAGGGATCGACATGTAGCAAGCCTGGCAGACCTGGGAATCAACAAGCGCCATGGCCTGTCCCTCGCGAGCGCCCAAGAGCCGGTTGTACAAGTCCAGCGCCTCAGAGTTGATGTCACCACCCAGCCGCTCTGCGCGCGCGGTCTCTAAGTCCGCCTTGCGGCCCTCGGCGTCAGAGATCTCGCGATCGATGCCATCGCTCAGCTCGGTGAAGTGTCCCTCCTCAACGGAGAGCTGCTCCTCGACCTCTTTCAGGCCCTCGACCTTCTCCTCGCTCTCGACCATCATCTCAACGCAGAGCCGCTCGCTGCGCTTGATCTCGCGCTGGAGCTCACGCACCTCGTAGCGGCAAGCCTCGACGACCGCCATGTCCCGTGAGCTCTCGGACTCATCCTCGAGCTTGCGGATCTTCTGACGCTGGGTCATCGACTGGTTCTCGATCTCGCGCACGCGCTCCTCGACTCCAGAGGCCTCGTCCTTGACGGCTTGGATCTGAGCCCTGCGCTCATCGAGCTTCTTCGCGCGAGCTTCACGCTCAGCGGGGAGTCTCTTGAGCTCCTCCTGGACCCTGAACAGGTCCCGGTCGATCTCTTGTATCCCCCAGAGGGTGCGAAGTGTTTCCTGCATCGGCGTGTCTGCGATCGTCATCGAGCGCAAAATTCTACTGCCCTCCTATCAGGGAGCAAGGAAGCAGGGCAGGAAGTCTCCCCTTCCGCACAATTCGAACAGAAGCACGCGGGGCCGCCGAAACCTCGGCGACCCCGCGCAAGTCGATAGCTGGCAGGCCCTCGAGGCCCGCCAGGCCCTGATCCTGGCCCCTACTCCTCTGTTTCGGGGACCGTGACCCCATCGAGGAAGCTCGCGAGCTGGCGCGCCCGGACGGGGTGGCGGAGCTTGCGCACCGCCTTGGCCTCGATCTGACGCACGCGCTCTCGGGTCACCCGGAAGATCCTGCCGACTTCCTCGAGGGTGTAGGTGTAGCCATCACCGATCCCGTAGCGCAGCTTGACGATCTCCCGCTCGCGGAAGGTGAGGGTCTTCAGCACGTCGTCGATGCGCTCCTTGAGCATCTCCTGACCAGCCGTCTGCATGGGGCTCTCCACGGACTCGTCCTCGATGAAGTCACCGAAGTAGCTGTCCTCGGAGTCTCCGATCGGCCGGTCGAGGCTGATGGGGTGCTTGCTGATCTTCATGACGCGCTTGGCCTCTTCCACGGTGATCCCGCTGGCCTCCGCGATCTCCTCGACGCTGGGCTCGCGGCCCTTCACCTGCAGGAGGCGCTTGGAGACGTTTCGCAGCTTGCTCATCGTCTCGATCATGTGGACCGGGATGCGGATCGTCCGCGCCTGATCAGCGATCGAGCGCGTGATGGCTTGACGGATCCACCAGGTCGCGTAGGTCGAGAACTTGTAGCCGCGGCGGTACTCGTACTTCTCCACGGCCTTCATGAGGCCCGTGTTGCCCTCTTGGATGAGGTCGAGGAAGGAGAGCCCGCGGTTGCGGTACTTCTTGGCGATCGAGACGACGAGGCGCAGGTTCCCGCTCGAGAGCTTGCGCTTGGCCTCCTCGTACTCGTCGTTGTGCAGGCGGATCTGCTGGCAGCGGCGCCCGAGGCGCTCCGTAGGCTCAAGCGCCTCAAGCTCCAGCATGTCTAGCTGCTGCTTGAGCTCCTTGATCGCCGCGGGGTTGTCGTTGACCTGCTGGAGGTTGGCGAGGCGACGCTGGATCGAGCGCATCTCGCGATAGCGCTCCTCCAAGAGCTCGAGGTAGGGGTGGACCTTCTTGATCTGGAGGTGGCACTCCTCAAGGAGGATGACGAGCTTGCGCCGGATGTTCTGGACCTTCTCCAGCTGCTTGGCGCGGTCCGCCTTCGAGAGTCGTGAGCCCTGCAGGGGAACGTACTCAGTCCGGATGTTCTCCAGGAGCGTCCGGATGGTGTCCATGTTGACCGGCAGGCGCTTGGCCAAGAACTGCTTGCCCAGTGTCTCGACGATCTTCGGGTCGTCGTCGGCCTTGGGGTTCGGGTTGACCTTCAGGGTCCGGTCGAAGGCGAGCTTGCCCTCCTGCACGAGCTCCACGGTCCCGACAGACTCGTCCATGCAGAAGCCAGAGCCCATCGCCTTCTTGCGGAAGCGCTTGCGCGTGATCTCGATCGTCTTGGCCAGATAGATCTCCTCAGGCCGCGTGAGGAGCGGGATCTCGCCCATCTGCGTGAGATACATCCGCACCGGGTCGTCGATCTTCTCAGGCATCTCGGCCTTGACCGTCTTCTCGGGGGCCTTCTTCACCGGCTTCTTCGCGACGGCGGCCTTGGACTTGCTCATGAGGCCGTCGCCGGCCTTGATCGAGATCGCGTCCTTGTCCGAGGTGTTCACGTCGTCGTCTTCAACGACGTCGATCCCAGCCTCGTCGAGGGCGAGGAAGACCTGGTCCATCTGATCCAGAGGGACAAACTGATCCTCCATCAGCTTGGTCATGCCGGTGACGGTCAGGAAGCCGGCCTTGCGGCCCTCTTCGATGAGGGACTTGATGGTGTCGTCGATCTTCGTGCTCATAGTCGTTTCAGGGGGAGTGAGGAACTCTCAGTGACTGGGGGCGAGCGCCCCAGCGTTCGGGTTCAGGTTTCGCAGTTCCTCTTGGGTGACCATGAGGCGCTGCAACAGTTCGGACCGCTCAGACTCAGGGGTCTTATCTGCGGCCAGGCGTTCTTGAATGTCATCACGCTCGAGCTCGAGGGCTGTCCGCTTGATGAAGAGGAGGGCCCCGTCGAACAGGAGGCGGGGGCTCTCGCCGCGCTCTGCGTGCTGCACGATCCTGCCGACGAGGGCACGAGCGGTCTCGTCTGTACCCATCTCAGTGAGGACCGAGCCCTCGTGAATCTCTGCGTCGAGGTCGGCGTGTAACTCAGCGAGGACCTTGAGGACTTGGTGAATATCCGAAGAAGGACACTCCCCAATCCGCTCCCCAGCCATCGGGATGAGGCTCGGGTCTAGCAGCATCGCGCCAGCGAGCTCTCCCCAAGCCATGCGCAGCTTCGAGTCCACTTTAGACTCGACCGCGGCCCGCTCGTCGCCTTCGACCTCCGCGAGCGGAGCCTTTTGCTCCATGCCCTCGCTCTGAGCGCGCGCCTTCTCGAGCGCGATCGTCCTGGCCTCCGGGGTCATAGCGAGCTGGGCCTTGAGGGTCTCCAAGCTCATGCTGAGGCGCTCAGCGAGTCGACGCATCAGGTCTTCGCGATGGACCGGCGCCTTCACCTTGATGATCAACCCGAGGACACGATCCACGGCTTGTGAGAGGGCGGCCCCTTCCAGGCTCTCCACACCATCGCTGACGAACTCAAACCAAGGCGAGGCCTCGGCGAGGGCCTCTTGGAAGGGCTCAAGCCCGTCTCTCATGAGCAGGTCGCAAGGGTCCTGACCGCTGGGGGGCTGCGCCACCTCCAGCTCATAGTCTTCCGGGAGGAGGCCGGAGAGCGCGCGGAAAGCCGCCTCTTTACCCGCGGAGTCTCCGTCAAAGACGAGGCTGATCCGCTTCGCGCCGGAGCGACGCAAGAGCTTCGCGTGCCGATCGGTCGTCGAGGTCCCCAGGACCGCCGCCGCGTTGGTGAGGCCCTGCTGGTGCGCCGCGATGATGTCCGTGTAGCCCTCCATCAGGACGAGCTGGCCCGCCCTCCTCGCCTCCATCACGGCGAGGTCAAGCCCATAGACAAGCGAGCCCTTCTGGAACCAGTCGCTCTCTGGCGAGTTGATGTACTTCGGACCGGCGTCAGGGCCATCTGAGAGGCGCCTCGCTCCAAAGCCCACCGTCCGTCCGCTGAGGTCGCGGATGGGGAACATGAGCCTGCCTCTGAAGAAGTCGTACTGACCGCGGTCGTTCTGCCGCGCGAGCCCGACCTTCTCGAGGAGGCCGAAGGGCACGCCCTTCGTGCGGGTCGCCTGGACGAGGGCCTTGCCTGAGGCGGGCGCCCAGCCGAGACCGAAGGAGTGCATGGTGTCCTGGTCGAAGCCGCGCTCTGCGAGGTACTCCCTCGCCTGCTCCGCTTCGGGGTCCCCGAGCCGCTCTCGGTAGAAGGCCGCAGCGCGCTTCAAGACCCCGAGGCCTGCGTCGTGCTCGTTCGTGTCACGCTGCTTCCCGCTCGAGCGCGGGAGCTCGACGCCGACCTGACCGCCGAGGAACTTCGCTGACTCGATGAACCCCATGCCGTAGCTCGTCATGACGAAGGAGATGACGTCACCGCCGTCGCCGCAGGCGCCATAGCAGCGCCATGTGCCACGCGTCGGGTCCACCTTGAAGGAGGGCGTCTTCTCCTCATGGAAGGGGCAGCAGGCCTCGTAGAGCTTCCCCCGCCGCTTCAGCTCCGGCACGCGCTGGCGCACGATCTCCTCGATCGGCGCTCGCAGCTTGATCTCTTCGATCGCGCGTTTGAAGTCGTGGTCAGTCAAGGGGAGAGGAGTGGGAGCAGGGGGAGGCGCCGTGGAGTGCAGGAATCCGCACCCCAGGAGTGGTCTGGGGCAGCCAATCGGCTGTGTTCTCTACGCTTCCGGGGGGGAGAAGTTCTAAGTCAGAGGTCGTTTGAGTTGTTCAGGCTGTGTATGAGGTCCGCAGTGGGGTCAGCTGGGGCGCCAAATCCACATTTTTGGGGCGATCTGCGCACGAAACGGGTGCAAATCTTCCACGAAACGAGCAAGGAGAGCTCCTAGGGCCCTGCGTCCAGCCGCGCCGCCGTCGTTGTTTCGCGCTAGCTGTGAGACGTTTCAGGGGGCCTATCCCTTGCGTCGATCACCCGTTGAGCGTGGAGGAGCGCCTGGCAACGCTCTTTGAGACCTCTCCCGCCTGTTCGCTCGTGTCGGATGACTAGGTCGCCGTTGCCTATAGACTACCACCACGCCGAGTCACAGGCCATCTTCGGCTATTCCTGGGCCG
>JAKVCE010000139.1:0-3854 GCA_022447405.1 Planctomycetota bacterium
CCGGGAGGATCTCCTCCTCTCGCTCGACCATCACGGGACGGAAGAGCACGAGGCAGAGGAGCGCGATCGCAGAGAAGCGCAGCGCGCCGAGGGCGGCCTTCCAGCCGCTGGAGATCGGCTCCGCGCGATAGGAGAGGAGGGTGACGCCAGCGAGGACGGGCAGCACAACGAGGACCAGGACCCAGGTCTCCGGGACGTCGACGAGGCGCAGCTCGCGGCTCGCGCCCTCGGCAGCTTGAAGGAGCGCGAGGCTCACGCGATCCCCCTGCGCCTGCCGAGGCGCGCTGCCCACAAGGACTCGAGGATCAGGAAGGCGAGGGCGAGCGCGCACAGGGTGCGCCAGAGCTCGCCGCGCGCCTCGTCACCGACCGTCTCGTCATCGGCTTCGTCGCTCATGGGCGCGTAGTACCTGAGGGCGGGGTGGCTCGCGTCCAGCTCCGCGGGGGACCAGCGCGCGAGGTCACCCTCGGCGGGGTCGCAGGAGACCGCGAAGGGGACGCTGGGTGCGCCCTCGAGCTCGATCGTGTAGAGCCCAGCGCGAGTGGTCGCGCTCCCAGGGACCTCGGGCAGCAGCCACGCGCCGCCCCCGAGCTCAACAGGGTTCCCTGCGAGGGGTCGGCGGCTGCCGTCCGGGTTCAGGAGCAGAGGGGCGCGAGGGAAGGAGTCTGTCCTGGCTGTGAAGGCCTCGCCCGGTCGGATCGGGGCCGGAGCGCGCTCGCGCTGACCCGCGTGCCGGACCAGCTCGTGCACGAAGGGGATGAGCGTGCGCGGGCTCTCCGCGATACGGTTCCAGCCTGGCGCGATGGTCGTGGCGAGGAGCAGGACGCGCCCGCGGTCGAGGGCTCGTTCGATGAGGAGAGGGGAGCGCCCGATGTCGTCGAGGCGAGCGAGGACCTTCGCGTCTTCGAGGGGCGTGAGGCTCACGAAGTCGTAGTGGGGGACCTCGGTCCAGAGCGGTCGCCAGCGCTCCTCGGCGAAGAAGCCGAGGGATGGGTGCGCGAAGTCAGAGTCCGTGGCGCGCCAGTAGCCCTCGCGCCGCGAGGCGACGGAGCGTTTGGCGCCCAGCTCGGCGGGGAGGAGGCCAGACCCGTCTGGTCGGAAGGCGCCCTCATTCCAGCGCGAGGTCTGGACGCGGTCGCCGAGGCTCACGATGAGGGCCGCTCCTGCCTGAACGCGTCCGGTGATCCCCTCCCAGGTGGAGGCGGCGAGACCGTCCACGTCTGCTAGCCACAAAACGTCGACGTTCGAGAGCTCGAGGTCTCCGGAGTCGAGCTCGGAGGGTGAGACCTCGCTCACTTGGAAGGCGCCCTGGGCGAGGTCGCTGTCAGTAGTGGAGGGCTCCAAGGCAGCTGAGAGGAGCCCGATGGCGTCGACCTCTAGCTGTGAGGCGGGGGCTCCATTCACCAGAGCGACCCGCAAGGGAGCGGGGCAGCGGACGACGATGGCTCTAGAGTCATCCACGGAGAGGGCGTCACCCTCCAGCCTGTACTCGAGGGTGTGGTCGCCTGCCTCCGAGAAGGAGAGGGGCATGGAGATCTCGAGGACCTCGCGCGCCCCGAGGTCGATCGTGCGGCTCGGTCGCCGCTCCCCGTCGAGCTCTAGGGCGAGGCGCACGCCGGCGACAGGCTCGTCGCCGTGATTCGTCACCTCGCAGCGCACCTCGACAGAGGCGCCGGGGCCAGACACCCGCTCCGGGAGAGCGAGGGCTGTGATGCCGAGGTTGGCGGGGGTCATGTCAGCGGGGCCCATGTCCTCGACGAGCACGGTCACGCCGAGCTCTGCGAGGGCGTCGAGCAGCTCGATCGCCGCCGCGGCGTCCTCCGCGCGGGTGGCGTCAAAGGTGTTGCGCTGGAGGTCGGTCAAGAAGTGCACCTCGATCGCGCTCTCGCCTGTCCCTGCGGCCTCCTCCTCGGCGAGGGTCTGCACCTCGGCGAGGGCTGCGGCGAGGCTCATGCGCTCTGCCGTCTCGCCGGGGACGGCCTCTAAGGCTGCGGCGGCCTTGGCAGGGTCTCCCCAGGTCAACAGGCGCGGGCTGCGGCCGGCGAGGAAGAGCCAGGCTCTGTCACCCCGCTCGTCGCTGAGGTCTTCGAAGAGCTCCACGGCGCGCGTGCGCGCGCGCTCGAAGGAGGTCTCCACGCTCTCGCGGTGTCCCATAGAGGCGGAGGCGTCCAGGATGACGACGAGGTCGCGGCGGGTCTCGGTGAGGGCTGCGAGAGGGCTCGAGCTCTCCAAGAAGGGACGTGCGAGCCCAAGGGCGAGGAGGGCGATCGCGCCAGCGCGCAAGAGCAGGAGCAAGAGGTTCTCGAGCTGCATCCGTCGCCGCGTGCGACGCCAGGCTGCCTCGACGAAGCGCATCGCTCCCCACGCCGTCGGGCGGAAGCGCTGACGGTTCAAGAGGTGGATGAGGATCGGGACGCTCGCGAGCAGCGCGCCCCAAGCCAGCGCAGGGTGGAGGAATCCTTGGATCATCGACCGCCCCCTGTCTTGGCCCGCGCTGAGCGGCGGCCTAGGTAGGTCGAGAGGGCCTGATCGACGGGCTGTGAGGTGTCGAGGAGGACGTAGTCGATGTCGAGGGAGCGCGCGTGCTTGGCGAGGGCCTCGTTGTGCGCGTTGAACTCCTCGAGGTAGGCCTCTCGCAGCGCGCGGGGGTCGACCTTGCGGTTGCCAGCGTCTTCGAGTCCGTCGAGTCGCAAGAGGCGCTCGAAGGCGAAGCTTCGCTCGAGGGGGTCGACGACCTGGAAGAGGATCGGCTCGTGCCCGTCGTGGACGAGCCGCACGAGGCCCTTGACGATGGCGTCTAGGTCATCGAAGAAGTCCGAGAAGATCGGGACGATCCCGCGCCGCGAGAGGCGCGAGGCGAACCAGTCGAGCACGCCGCCGATCTGCGTGGGGCCGCCGGGGTCGGCGCCCTCGAGGGTCAGGATCATCTCGACGAGCTGGGCCTCACCGTTGCCCGGCGGGACCTTCTGGCGCCCCTCATCGTCGAAGATGACGAGGCCAGCTGTGTCGCGGCGCTTCAGCGTCAAGTGGGCGATGCCCGCGGCACACCAGCGCGCGTAGTCGAGCTTGTTCCAGTCCAAGGAGGTGTAGCCCATGGACTCTGAGCCGTCGACGAGGAGGTGGCAGGCCAGGTTTGTCTCCTCGATGAACTCCTTGACGACGAGGCGGTCGGAGCGCGCGAAGACCTTCCAATCGACGTTGCGGAGCTCGTCACCGGGGACGTACTGGCGGTGCTGCGCGAACTCGATCGAGCTCCCCTTGTGAGGGGAGCGGTGGCTCCCGGCGAGGAAGCCTTCGACGATGGTGCGCGCGACGAGCTCTAGCCCCGAGAGTCGGTCGAGGACCTTCGGGTCGAGGCTGCGGTCAGCGGCCCCAGCGGCAGCCGCTCCGTTGGCCATGGCCTAGGCCTCTGCCTCCGCGGCCACGCCCGGGACGCCAGCGCCGACCCCACCAGAGGGGTCGACCTCGTCGATGATCCGGTCGATGACGTGGTCCGAGGTGATGCCCTCCGCGCGCGCGCTGAAGCTCGTCACGATCCTGTGCCTCAGGACGGGGTGGGCGACCCAGCGGATGTCCTCGATGGCGACGTGGTCGCGGCCCTCGAGGGCAGCTCTGACCTTCGCGCCGAGGATCAGGAACTGGCTCGCGCGCGGCCCGGCTCCCCAGCTCACCCACTCGGTGAGGAAGGGCAGCGGCTCGCCCGAGCGGACGCGGGTGCCGCGGGTGATCGCGAGGCAGTAGTCGAGGACGTGGTCTGCTACAGGGATCGCACGGACGACCTCTTGCAGCTCTTTGAGCCCTTGAGAGTCGACCACGGGATCAGGGGTGTCCGTCTCTGTCCCCGTTGTCCTTCG
>JAKVCE010000139.1:3864-6192 GCA_022447405.1 Planctomycetota bacterium
TCACGTCGGCGGCGGATTCGGTGGTCGTCCGTTGGACGATCGCGAGTTCCTCGGCTTCCGTCGGATAGCCGATGCGGATGTTGAACATGAAGCGGTCGAGCTGCGCCTCGGGCAGGGGATAGGTGCCCTCCTGCTCGATGGGGTTCTGGGTCGCGAGGACGAAGAAGGGGTCAGGCAGCTCGTGGCAGGTCCCGCCGCTCGTCACCTGTCGCTCGACCATCGCCTCGAGCAGCGCGGCCTGGGTCTTGGGCGGGGTCCGGTTGATCTCGTCAGCGAGGACGACGTTCGTGAACACCGGGCCAGGCTCGAAGCGGAAGCTCCGCGTAGAGGTCTCGGGGTCCACGTGCAGGAGCTCGGTCCCCGTGATGTCCGAGGGCATCAGGTCGGGGGTGAACTGGATGCGGTGGAAGCCGAGGTCCAGGGATTTGGAGAGGCTGGAGACGAGGAGCGTCTTCGCGAGCCCCGGCACCCCCTCGAGGAGGCAGTGGCCGCCGGCGAGCAGGGCGACGAGGAGCTGGTCGATGACCTCATCCTGTCCCACGATCACGCGGTGGAGTTCGGTCTTCATGCGCGAGTGGACGTCTCGCAGGCGGTGGAGGTCGGTCATTGGGGCACCTTTCCTTGACGGGTGGAGAGCACAGGATACTCAGCCGCGCGCCGGTGGCGGGAAGAAACCTCCCGCCTCCCTCATCAGCGCCCGGTGATACGTATCCGATACACGCCAGCGTCTGTTAGAGCGAACGCCCAGGAACCTGCCGCCACGAGGCCGTCTGGGAGGCAAGCGACGCCCGGGTCGAGGGGGACGTGCCCGACGAGGTAGAGCTCGCGGTCGAGGTCAAAGACGAAGAGGCCCTGGTCTGAGACCGTCAAGAGGCGTGAGGAGCCGAGGGCGTGAGCTCCCTGGAGCGCCTCACCTGGGCTGAGCTGCACAGAGCGCTGCGCGCGCTCGGCCCCCTCGGGGGCGAGCTCGAGCTGGTGGCGACCCCTCCGCGAGACTGCCACGAGGAGGCGCCCGTCGCGGGAGCCCACGAGGGAGCTCCACTCGGCGGCGCTTCGGGGGAGTGAGCTGAAAGGGGAGCTCGCGAGGTCAGGGTGGTGCGCTCCGAGGCTGAGCTCGTAGGCGTGCTCGCCTCCGAGCGGGGTCCAGAGGGCGCGCTCTTTGCTCTTTGCGACGGCGGGCTGGCTCAGGTTCCGGCTCCCTTCGACGCGCTGTCCCAAGACGGCGCGCTGCGGGCGGCCGTCGGCGAGGTCCACGGCGACGCAGGCGCCTAGCCCCGTGGCGAAGACTAGGCTGGAGCCGCACAGGCGCGGCGCAGGCGCAGAGCTCGCTGGCGTCTCTGCTGCCTTGAAGCGGGCGCCGTCCTCGCCGATGTGCTCTGAGCCGCGCGCGAGGGTGGTCTTCCACACGAGGGCGCCGCTCTCCAGCTCGAGGGCCAAGGCGATGGCCTCTGCGCGGGCGGGGTCGACCATGCTCATGCGTCCGTCTGAGTCAGAGACCTCCCAGCGTCGGGCTTGGAGGATCAAGAGATCATCGACCACGAGCGGGCCGGGCTGGAACTCCCACGCGCCTGGGCCGACCGCGTCTTCGAGGCGCGTGATCAAGGCGCCGTCTGCGTCGCGCCAGCCTCCCGGCCCGAGGGACCAGCGAGGTCGGGCGCCCTCTCCTCCAAGCTCGAAGGCGATGAGCGCGTTGGAGCGCTCGCTGCGCGCCCGGCCGAGGACGCAGTAGACGACACCCTCGTGAGCTGTGGGTTGATGGCGCCACTTGGAGCCTGGGCGCATCCATCGCCTCGCCAGCGGCTGGCCTGCGCGCTCGGCCACATCACGCAGGGAGAGTCCTAGCGCGCTGCCCTCGGAGCCGAGGGTCCAGGCGAGCTCCGCGGACTGAATGAACACCCCCGCAGCGCCCCAGCGGGTCAGGCCGCGCACGCCTGATGCGGGGGAGCCGAGGTCGTCTGAGAGGAGCGCGAAGTCCACGACCTCCCACGTGTCAGCGCGCTCCCACGGCTCGGGCTCGCTCCACAAGGGCTTGATGGTGCGCGCGGCGATGGCTGCGTCGAGCACAGCGTCCTCAAGGAGCGCCGCGCTCTCCTCGGCGCGCTTGAGCCAGGCGCGCGCGTGCTCTCTTCGCCCGCGCTCTCGCTCGAGTTCGTACAGCCAGAGCGCCGCGCGGGCGCTCGCGGGGGTCCCCGGGTAGCGGGCGCTGAGGTGTGCGAGCGGTCGCGCCGCGCGCTCGACCGGCAGGGCGAGGGCGGCGGCGAAGGCCGCTTCGGCCTCGACCTGGACGTGCTCAGTCCAAGGCACATGCAGCGCCCCCTCTGCTTGCCT
>JAKVCE010000014.1:0-15524 GCA_022447405.1 Planctomycetota bacterium
CGGTGACGCAGGAGGGGTTGATCCCTTCCGTCGTCGCCCAGGTGTTGTCATAGGAGAAGACGCCGTCACCGGTGATGGGCTCAGCGTTCGCACAGTCGTCGTTCGCTGGCCCCCCGATCGACGAAATCTCGACCTGGATCGCGCCCAGGCCGCCGGCCTCGCTGAAGCAGCCGACCTGCAAGGTGTAGACCGAGCCGCTCTGGACGGCGAACTGGATCGTGGAGGAGAGATCGCAGCTGTCGTCGTTGCACGCGATCGCTGTCCCGTCAGCAGGGCATCCGGCGCCCGCGTACGCGGCGATCTTCGTGTCGTGATCGGCGAGGGAGCATGTCTGGACGGTCGCGAAGCCGTCCTCTGTCGCCGTCCACTCGAACCAGATGTCCTTGGCGATGATGATGGAGTCGAACTGGCCGCAGAGGGGCTCGCTCTGTCCCTCGGCGCCGGTGGTCGCGTTCAGGGTCGAGTAGTTCCAAGTCCCTGGCCCTGCGATGGCCAGCGGGGTCGCGCAGTCATCTTCGCTCTGATTAGCTTCAGAGATGGAGATCGCCAGGCTTCCTGTGCCGCCGTTGACGCCAGGGAAGGTGCCGACCTGCAGGGCGTAGGTCGTCGAAGCGACGCAGTTGAAATAGAGCTGTGACTCGAGTGAGCAGGTGTCGTCGTTGCAGTCGAGGGCGGAGCCAGGGGCCGGGCAGCCGCCGCTCTCGGGATAGGCTGCGATCTTCGTGTCGATGGACGTCCCTGCGCAGGTGTTGATGGACGCGGTCCCGCTGACGTCGGCCGTCCAGTGAAACCAGACGTCGTTGTCGATGCCGGAGGCTCCGAATTGGTAGCAGAGGTATTCGTTCTGGCCCTCCGCGCCGGTGGTCGCTGCGGTCGTGTCAAAGGAGAAGGTGCCCTGTCCTGCGATCGCTTGCGGTGCGCTGCAGTCATCACTCCCTGCGGCCACGAGCTGCGTGGAGCCGCCGCCCACAGGTCTGGACATAGAGGGCTTCTTTGTCCCCTGCTTTAAGGGGGCGGGCTTTTGGCTGACCTGAGCGGAGCAGACCGCGCTGACAGCGAGGAGGGCGAAGAGTGTCCTTGATACGCGGGCGAGTGACATGGTTCAGGGGCAGAGGGTCGCGCTGAGTGCGTCAGAGAGGTTGAAGCCAGCGGCGCCAGCGGCGGGGTCCCGGTACCAGCACTGCACGCGGAGGGTGTCACCAGGGCCGACGCCAGCGAGCGTGGACGCGTTGAAGTCGAGGTCTCTCTGCGCGTCCCCAGCGGCGTCAGCGAAGATCGCAGGGTTGAGGCGCGTCAAGCTGCCGCCCACGCAGCGGTTCCCGTCACCGAAGGGGACGCTCACCTCGTTGGGGCCGTAGAAGAAGAGGCCGGGCTGGTTGGCAGGGAGTCCGGAGACGAGGAGGGCGGCCGCGTTAGCCGAGACGCTCGTCGAGCCGCTCCAGTCGATCGCGGCTGGGGCGCCGGTAGAGTTGGCGGTGGCCTTGCAATAGCGCGTCACGCCGCAGGTGGAGTCGGGGGCCCAGGCGAGCATCGGCTCGTCCGATTGGGTCGATGACGCGCGCCCCACGCCGCAGTCCGTGAGGATCGGCGCGCGGTCGCTCACGAAGGAGACGCTGTAGAGCGTGCCCCAGGTGACGAGGTTCGCGTTGGGGTTCTGGTCCAGGGGCTCAGCGCGCCACTCGACGCCGCTGGCGTCTCTGGAGAAGGTCCACGGCGTGCTCTCCTGCGGATCGCCAGAGTGGTGGGGGACTCCGTGGAAGGAGTCATCCGTGACGGCTGCGGAGAGGTCGACTGGGACACGGAGCCCGCCGAGGCCGGTCGAGTGGTTCATGTTGTAGATGACGTAGTCGTAGCGCCACGTGCCGTCGCCGTTGTCCCGCGTGCCGCTCGCGAGGAAGACGCGGCCCTTCTCGGGGAAGTCGCGCACCTCGACGTGGACGTCGGCTTGGGCCGCTGCCCAGGCCATCACAGCGGGCTCAGTCACTTGCGTCGTGCCGACGAAGGAGAGCGTCAGGGTCGAGCCAGGTGAGACCGTGACCTCACGGTAGGAGACGTTGTTGAACTGGTTCCCGTAGGCCGCCTCCTCGGGGTGCACGTATTGACCCTCGACGAAGTATCGCGCGCCCTCGTTGTTCTCAGGCTGCATGTCTTCGACGGGGACCTGGATGCGCTTGTAGAGCGTGTCGCCGCTCTGGCCCGCCGTGGTGAAGGGGAAGGGGAAGTCGCCTGAGAAGGGGTCGACCTCCCAGCGCGGTCCGAGCCCGCTCTGGGAGCCGTTCGTCTGCGCGCCGTAGGGGTCCGAGCATCCCACCCCGAGGATCGTGCCCGTGCCAGGGTTCTCGCACTCACAGCAGAAGTCCTGCGCGAGGGCGAGGTAGCCGTGCTTCAGCCAGCTCATCCCGAGCTGCTCGAACTGGCCGTCCTTGAGGCGGTAGAGGTTCTGCCCGATGACCGGGTGCTGGTTGTTGCCCGCGATCCAGATGACCCCTTCGTCGCCCCAGTTGCAGGAGACCGTGCCGACGGCGTAGGCGAGCATCCCGTCCTGCTCACCGAAGTAGGCGGTCTGGTGCAGGTCTCCGACGACGATGTCAGGTCCCACGTTCGGGTTCGAGCAGCTGTCCTCGACGCCGCTCGTGACAGAGATCGAACCCGGGCCTGTCGTCGTGCCGGGGTAGTTGCCGACCCTGAGCCAGTAGGTGTTCCCTGCTACGGCTCCGAAGACGATCTTCGAGCGCAGATCGCAGGAGTCGTCGATGCATGAGATCGCGTCGCCTCCGTTGCAAGGGGCGCCGTCGTAGACGCCGAGCATCGTGTCGTAGTCGGAGAGGCCACAGGTCGTGACCTCGACGGGCGCGCTCTGCTGTGCGGTCCACGCGAACCAGACGTCGTCCACCATGGAGGGGCCGCTCGGGCAGTTGGCGTAGGCGGAGCTGTCGGTGGTGGCGAGGGTGTTGTCGTAGGGGAAGACCCCATCCCCGGTGATGGCCTCAGCGCTCTGGCAGTCATCGTTCGTGGCCGTCGGGCTGGTGTTGATGAAGATGGAGCCTGTGCCACCTGAGGCGTTCGGGAAGGTGCCGACGCGCAGACCGTAGACCTGCCCAGCGGTGACGCTGAACTGGATGACCGAGCGCAGCCCGCAGGAGTCATCGTTGCAGTCGAGGGGCGCTCCTGTCGGGCAGCCTGCGCCCTGGTATCCGGCGAGCATCGTGTCGACATCGGAGAGGCCGCAGGTGCTGATCGTCACATACCCGGTCGCGCTGGCCGTCCAATCGAACCAGACGTCGTGCGCGACCTGGTCTCCAGCAGATGTTGAGCAGAGTGAGGAGCCGGGGCCGTCCGTGTCAGCCGACGAGTTGTCGAAGTCGTAAAAGCCGTCTCCGGCGATCTGTTGAGCGGTGGAGCAGGAGTCGCTGCCCTGGGCCAGGATGGGGTCGGCGGAGAGCGCCGTGACGGCGATCCCCAGGAGGAGCTTCAGCTTGGACATTCACCCATCGTGACCTCCAGGGGCGCATTCGGGTAGCCCTCAGAGGCTCTCTACTCGCTCGAGGGGGGGCAGGAAGCCTGTAAGCGCGCCTGCAGCGGACCCGGAACATCTCGTACGATGAGGGGCCGAACACCGCACAACCCTATGACAGACAACGACCCCCACTTCGACCTCAGCGGCAGAGTCGCCGTCATCACCGGCGGCGCCAGAGGCATCGGCCTCGCCATCAGCGAGCGCTTCGCGCGCTCAGGCGCATCAGTGGCGGTCGTGGACCGCGACTCCGCAGCCTGCGACGCAGCGGTCGAGACGCTCGCTGGCCTCGGCGCGAAGGCGATCGCCTGCAGCATCGACGTCACCAAAGAGGAGGAGGTCGCGGAGATGACCCAGCGGGTCGTGGATGAGCTCGGCGGCTACCACGTCCTCGTCTGCTCGGCGGGCATCGTCGGCCGCAACGCCTTCGCGTGGGAGACGAGCGCGGAGGAGTGGCGTGAGGTCCTCGACATCAACCTCACCGGCGTCTGGCTCTGCAACAAGCACGCGCTCGGCGTGATGCGAGAGGCGGACTACGGCCGGATCGTGAACATCGCCTCGATCGCCGGGAAGGAGGGGAACCCGAAGCTCGGGCCCTACTCTGCGTCGAAGGCGGGCGTGATCGGGATGACGAAGTCTCTGGCCAAAGAGGTCGCGGACACCGGGATCCGCATCCACTCGGTCGCGCCCGCGGTCATCCACACCCCGATGCTCGACCAGGTCAATCAGGAGACGATCGACTACATGGTCTCCAAGATCCCCGTCGGACGGACCGGGACGCCTGATGAGGTGGCGGCGCTCGTGCACTACCTCTCGAGCTCCGAGGCGAGCTTCACGACAGGCGCCTGCTTCGACATCTCTGGCGGACGCGCGACATACTGAACACCGCCCGGGGCGAGGCTCCGGGGGTTCCACAACCACACAACTAGAAGGAGAGCCCCATGAAGAGGATCTCGATCGGTTCCTGGGCCTACACCATCGGCCCCTACGAGAAGGACCCCGTGGACTTCGACACGGTCTGCACCAAGCTCGTCGCGCTCGGCTTTGACGGCGTCGAGTTGGGCGGCTTCCCCCCGCACCCGAACCCTGACGACACGGATCAGGCGGGCCGCGAGGAGGTCGTCGAGAAGATGAAGAGCTGGGGCCTCTCCTTCAGCGGCCTCGCCGCGAACCTCTGGGGCGAGCAGCTCATCAACACGGACGACCAGACGAAGTACATCGAGGAGTTCACGAAGAACTGCAAGTTCTGCAACGACCTCGGGATCCAAGGGATCCGCGTTGACTCCGTCCAGCCCCCGACGATCTTCGGCGAGGTCGATGAGGCGACGGCCTTTGAGCGCGTCACCACGACCTGGCGCCGCTGCGCCGAGATCGCCGCCGACCACGGGCTCTATGTGACTTGGGAGTTTGAGCCGGGCTTCGCCTTCAACAAGCCCTCCGACGTCACGCGCATCCTCGACGCCGTCCCGAACGACAACTTCGGCGTCCTCTACGACACCAGCCACGGCCACATGTGCGCGGTCGTAGGCGCGCGTCACCCCGGCGAAGCTGAGACCCTCGAGGGCGGTCAGCTCGAGCTGATCGAGAAGCTGAGCGGACGCATCAACCACGTCCACCTGATCGACTCGGACGACACCTGCCACAAGGACGCGGACGGGAACGACGAGACGTCGATGCACCTGCCCTTCGGGGACGGCGTGGTCGACTTCGATCCGATCGTGGACCGCCTCTTCAAAGAGGACATCGGCCACGACTGGTGGACCATCGATCTCTGCTTCTGGCCCGACGCTTGGAGCGCGACTGAGCAGTGCAAGAAGTCCATTGACAGCTTCGTCGCTCAGCGCGCCTAGCACCCCTCGGGAGGAAGAGACATGTCCAAGAGCCTGAACGTGGCCATGATCGGCTACGGCTTCATGGGGAAGGCGCACTCCAACGCCTACCGCAAGGTCGGGAATTTCTTCCCGCACCTCGAGCACCGCCCGGTCCTCAAGTGCCTCTGCGCGCGCGACGCCGCCAAGGCCGCAGCCTTCGCAGAGACCTGGGGCTATGAGTCCGTGGAGACCGACTGGAAGAAGGTCATCGAGCGCGATGACATCGACCTCGTCGACATCTGCTCGCCGAACGACTCGCACCTCGAGATCGCCGTCGCGGCGGCGAAGGCGGGGAAGATGGTCGCGTGTGAGAAGCCGCTCGCGATGAACGTCGCGGAGGCAGAGGAGATGACCGCCGCTGTGGAAGAGGCGGGCGTCGCCAACATGGTGTGGTTCAACTACAGGCGCGTCCCGGCGATCTCGCTGGCGCGGCAGGTGGTGGAGGAGGGCCGCATCGGCAAGCCCTACACTACAGGGCGACCTACCTCCAGGACTGGACGATCGCTGAGGACGTCCCCCAAGGGGGCGCGGCGCTCTGGCGATTGGACGTCGACGTCGCGGGCTCTGGCGTGACGGGCGACCTGCTCGCGCACTCGATCGATACGGCGATGTGGTTGAACGGCCCGATCACCAAGGTCGTCGCGGACACCGAGACCTTCGTGAAGGAGCGCATGCACCAGGAGACTGGCGCGGTTCAACCCGTCGGGATCGATGACGCCTGCATGTTCCTCGCGCGCTTCGCCAACGGCTCCATGGGGACCTTCGAGTCCACGCGCTACGCGCGCGGACGCAAGAACTACAACACCTTCGAGATGAACGGCGCCGATGGCTCGGTCAAGTTCGACCTTGAGGACCCGCAGTACCTCGACTTCTTCGAGTACACCCAGCAGCAGTCGGGCAAGAAGGTTGAGGACCACCTGACTGGCTGGCGTCGCGTGCACGTGACGAACTCCGAGCACCCCTACATGGACAAGTGGTGGGTGCCCGGCTGCACGGTGGGCTATGAGCACACCTTCATCCACGCCCTCGCGGACTTCCTCGAAGGCGTCGAGAGCGGGACCCCAACGCAGCCTGACTTCCGCAACGCGCTCCAGACCCAGCGGGTCTGCGACGCGGTGCTCGCCTCTGCGAAGTCAGGGGCATGGGTAGACACGGGGGTCGAGGCCTAGTGAAGATCGGGATGAACATGCTCCTCTGGACGACGGACGTCCACGAGGAGCACTATCCCCTCATGGCCGAGCTCAAGGCCGGCGGCTTTGACGGGGTCGAGATGACGTTGAACCCCGACCGCGACAGCGCGCACCGCGCGGCGCTCTCGGCTGAGCTCGACCGAATCGGCCTTGATCGCACGGTCGTCTTTGCGCCGAGCCCTGACGCCAACCCGATCAGCCCCGACCCTACGGTGCGGTCTGCCGCGGTCGAGTCCCTCGTCTGGGCTGTGCGCTCTGCCGCAGAGCTCGGGAGCTCGATCCTCGCCGGGCCCTTCCACACGGCCTACCCCGTCTTCAGCGGCGAGCCCGCGACTGAGGATGAGCGCGCCTGGTGCGCGGAGGTCATGAGGGCCGGCGCCGAGGAGGGAGAGCGCTGCGGCGTAACCCTCACGACCGAGCTCCTCAACCGCTTCGAGTGCTACCTGCTCAACACGGTCTCGGACGGGCTAGACATGGTGGAGCGCGTCGCTCATCCGCGCTTTCAGCTTCACTACGACACGCACCACGCGCACATCGAAGAGCGAGACGCTGGCGCTGCGATCCGTGCAGGCGCGGGAGCGATCGGGCACGTCCACATCAGCGAGAACGACAGGGGCACCCCGGGAGCGGGGCAGGTGGCTTGGTCAGAGACCTTCTCAGCTTTGAAGGAGATCGGCTACGACGGGTGGCTCGTGATCGAGGCCTTCTCACGCAGAGACCCTGGCTTCGCGAATGTGATCCACGTCTGGCGGGACTTCGCGCCCTCTGAGGAGATCTGGAGAGAGGGCCTGCGCTTCATTAAGGCCTCCTTAGGCGCTGAATAGTGGCTGCTCTTAGGGGCGACTGGGCCTCGATTGTTGGGATATGCTTTTTCAACAATAGGGGAGTCCTATCCGCCGGACCCCGCCCCTCCAGATGATGCCGCGCCTCCCCCAGCTCTTCGCCCTGACCCTCGCCGCCGCGCTCAGCTCTTGCTCGGATGACGGCTCTGCCGGAGCGGGGCGCATGGAGGTCCTCGCGCTGCGCGCGGACTCATCCTCTGGGGCCTCCACCGCGGTCGAGGTGGTGGAGATGTTCAAGCCCTCTGAAGAGGCGGTCCGCGAGTGGACCTTCGATCACTGCGTGCCCTCGTTCGCGCGCACTCGCAAGCACGGGGACACCATCGCGCTCACCTCTGAGCGGCGGACCTACACGGTTGGGATCCCGTGCGACATCCAGCCAGGGACCGTCAACCAGATCGTGCTCAACCTGACCACCTCACAGGTGACTACGGTCCGCGCACGCTTTCGCTCGAAGGGGAAGATCCTCTGCCTCTCCGAGGCCATCAGGCAGCCCGTGACCCGGGAGCCGGAGACGGTCTTCTTGGACATCTCCAAGGCGCTCTCCTTGGACCAGCCGTGTGACGAGGTCGAGATCATCTTCACGATCACTCAGGAGAAGAAGCCCTCCTTGCTCTTTGGCGTCGACCTGATGTGGGTCCCGCCTGCTTCAGTGCTCCCGATGGCAGGCGTCACGTCCAGCACCGGCGGACCGATTGAGCTCAGCGGAGACTTCAGGTCGGGGCTCTGCTTAGGTAACGGAGTAGCCGCTCGGACAGAGGCCGAGGTCTTCAAAGACGCTGAGCTCCGCTTCAGCTTCGGGATCCCGCGGCAGGCGCTCTTCGCCGGCTCCGGTGGCAGCCTCGAGGTCAGCATCAGCGCTCAAGGCGCAGAGCCGAAGCGCGAGACGATCCCGCTCGAGAGCCTCACGACTTGGACTGACGTGAGGATGGCGCTGGGCGAGTTCGAGGGGAAGGCGGCGGACATCGAGCTCCTCTTCAAGGGTGACGGTCCGAGCGAGGCTCTCCTCGCGCTCGAGGCACCACGGCTCGTCTCCCCTGAGAGTGACCCGAAGCACGTCGTCCTCATCACCTCCGACACGCACAGGGGAGATCACCTGGGCCAGGCCGGGACAGGCGTGGAGATCAAGACGCCCTTCCTGGATGAGCTCGCCCAGACGGGGGTCTTCTTCGAAGACTGCATGTCCACGACCAACATCACCGTCCCCTCGCACGTCGCGATGATGACTGGGCACTCGCCGAAGGCGGTGGGCCTGATCGACAACATGACAGCGCTCTCGCCGAGCTCGGTGACCCTCGCAGAGTACTTCAGAGAGGAGGGCTACTACACGGTCTCGGTCTTGAGCACCAAGCACCTCCGCCACGACAACAGCGGGCTCGGCCAGGGCTTCGCGCGGATCATCGCGACGGACAGGGAGAAGCAGCTCGGGCACGTCTCCACGGAGCTGATCGCCGAGGTGCTCGAGGCAGAGGGAGACCAGCCCTGCTTCATCTGGCTGCACCTCTTTGACGCGCACGCTCCCTACTCTCCGCCGGAGGAGTACAAGTACGAGTACTACCCAGAAGACAAGAACCCATACACCGAGGGCACTGGCCTCAACGATGGGACGCGCGCGGTCTGGGATCCGCGCATCCGAGACCTCGAGTTCGTGCTGGCGCAGTATCGCTCAGAGATCACTTACCTCGATGACACCATCGAGGCGGTGTTCGGAGAGTCTGCGTTTGACGACGCGATCATCGCCTTCACCGCGGACCACGGTGAGGTCTTGGGGAAGCACGGGATCTACTTCAAACACACCGGGCTCTACACGGACACGGTCCACATCCCCTTGATCATGCGCTGGCCCGGCTGCCCCGCTGGGATGCGCGTGAAGGCGCCGGTGCAGAACGTGAACCTGGGTCGGACCTTGCTGGACCTGGCTGGTTTGGGGGACAAGGAGTTCCCGGGCGTCAGCTTGTTGGAGTCGTTCGATGAGGAGGGAGCGAGCGCTCCACGCTTCGCGTTAGGCGCCCACGGGCACTGCGCGGCGGTGGAGAAGGACGGCTGGCTGTGCGTCCTCACGCTGCAGTCCAAGGGCGTCCCGAACGCGAGGAAGCACAAGGTCGAGCTCTTCAACATCAAGGAGGACCCCGGCTGCTTGGTGGACCTCGTTGATGAGGAGTTCGAGAGAGCCAAGCTGCTCCGGCGGGGCCTCATCGAGTGGCTCAGCTCAGACCGTTTGGAGGGGATGGCGGTGAGCCGCACCCAGCACTCGGCCGAGCTGATGGAGGCGATCGCGGCCTTGGGCTACGCGACGGAGTCAGGCAGCACCGACGGTCCTTACTACGAAGAGGACCCCAAAGACGAGTGGTGCGAGCGCTTCCAGTAGGCCCGCACCGAACGGAGGTTCAGGCTCCAGCGCCCTTACCCTCGATGCCGAGCTCCTGCGCGTGGGGCTTCAGCGCGTCGATCAACATCTGAATGTGATCCCCGAGGTCTACGCCCAGCATCCGCGCGCCCTCGCTCACCTCGTGCCGCTCGACCCCCGCGGCGAACTTCTTGTCCTTGAGCTTCTTCTTCACGCTCTTCGGCTTGATCGAGGCGACCCCGTCAGGCCTCAGGTAGCAGCAGGCCATGATGAAGCCTGTGAGCTCGTCGCACGCTAAGAGCGCCTTGTCCATCGCTGACTCATAAGGGACGCCCCACTGCGTGTAGTGCGCAGAGATCGCGTGGGCGAGCTCCTCCTCTCCGCGCTCGCGCAGCCAGGCGACGATCTTGTTCGGGTGCTCCTCTGGCCACTTCTCGTAGTCGGCGTCGTGCAGCATGCCTGCGATCCCCCAAGCCTCGACGGCCTCTTCGCCGGGACCGTAGACGAGGGCGGCGCTCTGCATCGTGACCTCGACCGCGCGCGCGTGGCGACGCAGGCTGTCGGTATCTGTCCAGGCGGTCAGCTGTTCCCAGGCCTCTTCACGCGTGATGGAGCTCATGCGTGAGAGGATACGAGATCTCGTACGGAGCGGTCGTCAGCGTCGCACCCAGACGCCACCGCTAAATCGAAGGGTGGCGTGGGGGCCGTAATGTTTGACGGGTTTGACGACCACCTTCGAGCGGTGGTGGTGGGCGTGGGGCGCGACGCAGCTCACGCAGAGGAGGAGCGGGAGAGAGAGGAGGAGAGCGTGCTTCATCATTCTGATTCGTCTGGTCGTTGACGCGCCCTGCCGGGGCGTCCCGAACCTGGGCGCTGTCGTCTCCCAACCCGCTCAGCATCGACGGGTTCCGTCGCGCTCGATTTTCCGTCGGCGCTGAGCGAACGGAGGCCCAGGGCCTGGAAGCGGGCGCCCGGGATGCGGTCCTCGCGGGTGAAGGGCGCGAGGATGTGAGTCTGAGCCACGGCCTCGGTGGGGGACATGCGATGAATGAGGAGCATCGAGAGGTAGACGAAGTCAGCCAGCGCGCTCGCGTCCCACGCGACCGCGGTCGTGTAGCCCGTGATGGGCAGCTTCTGATCGGGGCCGAGCAGGCGCTGGATCGTCGCCGGGACGTCGCTCTTCATCATGCTGCAACCAGAGAGGTGCAGCACCTCGAGGTTGTGGCTCCCGCGCACACAGTCCGCGAGCGCCTCTGCCTTGATCACCTCCTCTCCGACGGTCACCCCCTCCGGGATCCCGTGTGAGGAGATCAGCAAGGTCACCGGCTCGGCGAGGAACTTGACCTCTCGAGACCACCTGCGGAGGTCCTTCTCGTCGTGGAAGGTGCGGTAGCGGACGCGGACGTGGCTCGCGCTCGCCATCGTGAAGTAGCTGCGGAGCATGTCGCCGAAGGCGTACTCCTCCTCAGCGATGCTCGTCTCCCAGTGGGCCTCAAGGATCACCAACCAGACGACGCCCCTCTCTGGAGTGATGCGAGTCCCTCGCCATCGGCTCCAGCGCTCGCTGCCCTCCTCGCGCCACCTGCCCGCGAAGGTCTCGCCGTCTTCAGCCAGCTCAAACCACCCCTCGCCCTTCTTCTCTCCCACGCTGTATTCAAAGGTTAGGCGATCTCCTTCGACGGTCCCTTGGACTTTTGAGACCGCCGTGTACGAGTACTCCCCGCTCACGTTTGCGCCCTCTAAGTTGAGCCGCATCCTCCCGTAGGAGGTCTCCCAGAGGCCCTCGAAGGTCGGAGCCGGTTCGGAGGCTTCGGTCTCCTGGGCGTTACCAGACGAGGTGAAGACGAGCGTCGCGAGAGCGATCGTAAAGAGGAGCTGTTTCATAGGGGCACCTGGAGGATTGAGTGTCAGCCCCAGAGTTTAGGCCCTGAAGGCGTCCCCGGTTGTGGAGTTCAGCTGACGGCTGGACAATCGGTTCTCTTGGCCACAGGAAGCTGGCGCCCTCCATGCCAGGGGGCTACCTCCGATGGTCCAGCGACTCCTCCTCTCAGTCAGCGCCGCCGCCGGCCTGCGCCCTCTTCGTCCGGGCCGCCGCGCTCTGGCGCCGGGAGGTCGGGCTGGTGGACGACGCGCAGATCAGGCCTGAGTCCGCGGAGCCGCTCCACCCCCGCGGTGGTGAGCTGGGTCTGCCACAGGTAGACGGTCTCTAGCTTCTTCAACCCCGCGATCTTCAAGGCCGAGGCGTCGGTGATCTTCGTGCTGAAGAGGTTCAGCGAGCGCAGGTGCTCCAAGCTGGCGAGGTGAGCGAGGCCCGCGTCGGTGATGTTGGTCTGTCGGAGGTCGAGCTTCACCAGGCGCGGCATGTTCGTGATCACCGCGAGGGCCTCGTCTGTGATGCGGGTGCGGCCTAGGTTGAGCGACGCCACGTTCTCGGCGCAGCCCAAGAGCTTCTGGACGTCAGCGGTCCCCGTGCGGCCCTGGTTTGAGGGGAAGCTGACAGAGAGCAGCGGGCTCCCCGGGAAGACGGGCTGGAGCTTGCCGCGCTCGCCTGCGGCGAGCTTCAGCTGCTCTGCTGAGTGAGGGCTCAGCCCCTCTCCGAGCTCCATGTACAGCTGGACGATGCGCGGGAGCTTGCCCGAGGGCTTCGGCGTCAGCTTGGGCGTGTCTGGGGAGGTCTCTCCTGGTGCGGGCGCGCCGACCCAGCCTCCGAAGTCCGCCCCCTCAGCGATCCAGGTGCGGATGGTCTCGACCTCGGACTTTGTGAGGCCGTCGCTGTTGGGCGGCATCAGGTCGGGGTCGTCCTTGTCGAGGGAGATCAACTCGTAGAGCGTGCTGAGGTTGGGGTCGCCAGGGACGATGACCGGGCCCGAGCGGGTCCCCTCCATGATCCAGTGCTTGCCGTCGAGACGCAGGCCGCCCTTCGGGCGCTTCCCTGAGTTGGTGGCGGGGTCTTGGTGGCACTCGATGCAGCGACCCTTGAGGATCGGGAGGACCTCCTTCTGGAAGTCCACAGCCGGGGTCTCTGCGCCGGTGGCGAGAGAGAGCAGGAGCTGGGGGAGGAGCATCATGCGAACATCGCCTTCACCGGGATCCCCTTGTGCGCGACCCGGAAGGGGCGCCCTGAGGGCGAGTACATCTCGTACTCGGTGGGGAGGCCGAGCCCGTACGCGATCGTCGCGTTGAAGTCCTCGACCGTCACGATGTCCTCGGTGACCTCGTGCCCCTCGGCGTCGGTCTTGCCGTACTTGACCCCGCCCTGGATTCCGCCGCCGGCGAGGAGGCAGGAGAAGGCCTTGGGATAGTGATCTCTCCCGTCGCGCTGGGTGTTGATCCGCGGGGTCCGGCCGAACTCGGTCGCGAGGACGACCATGGTGTCCTCGAGGAGGCCGCGGGCGTCGAGGTCGGCGAGGAGCGCGGAGAGGGCGCGGTCCACCGGCGGGCAGAGCTCACCCATCTGGTCGAAGTTCTCAGCGTGCGTGTCCCAGCCGCTCTTCACGACCTCCACGAAGCGGACGTCGTGCTCGATGAGCCTGCGCGCGAGGAGGCAGCCCTTGCCAAAGGGGTCGGTGCCATAAGCCTCCTGGATGGATTCGGGCTCCTTGCTGATGTCGAAGGCGTCGAGGTCCTGTGAGTCCATCAAGGAGAGGGCCTGCTCGTACATGTCTCCGTAAGCGCGGACCTCCTTGGTGTTGTAGCGGTCACGGAAGGCGTCGTTCATCTCCCGCAGGCGCCGCATGCGCCGGTCGAAGATGCCCTCGCTCACGCCGTCTGCGCGCGCGCTGTTCTGGAGGCCGTCCTCTGCGCTGCCGATCGGGAGCGGCATGTACTTGGACTCGAGGAAGCCGCCCGAGGCGTTGTAGAGGCCGCCGTTGATGGCGACGTGCCCCGGAAGGGTCTCGTTCACAGGGCCCGCCATGTAGTTCAGCCACGCGCCGAGGCTGGGGTGACGGATCGTCCCGCGCAGCTCGTAGCTCGTGTGCATGTAGTACTGGCCCTGCGCGTGCGCCCCCTGGTTCGAGTTCATGGACTCGACGACGCAGACCTTGTCCATGTGTCGGGCCATGAGGGGGAAGTGCTCGGAGACCCTGACGTCGTCGGCGTTCGACTGGATCGCTTCGGTTGGCCCTTGGGTGGCGGCGCCGGGCTTGGGGCTGAAGGTGTCGAGCTGCGACATGCCGCCCGACATGTAGAGGTAGATCACTCGCTTCGCCGTGGCGTGGCGGAGCGGGACCGCGCCGTCCTGCGTCAACGCGCCGCTGAGCGGACTCGCGAGGGGAGAGGTCCCGACCCCGAAGAGGCCTGCGGCTAGGCCGGAGACGAAGGTGCGGCGTGAGGGCTCGTCAGCGCGTCGGAGGTGTTCTCTGATGGTCATCTGACACCTACCGAATGAAGAGGAACTCGTGGGTGTTCAAGAGGGTCCAGATCATGTCCTTCGTCCCTTGGCGCGGGTCGCCGCGCATGATGCGCAGCCACATCTCTCGCTCTTCTGGACCTGGCTCTCTTGAGAGGACACCGACATAGGCCGTGTTGATCTGCGCCAGGGGAGCGCGCGCGCGGATCATCTCCCTGCGCAGGACCGCTTGGGTCTGGTCGAGGAGCCGCTCCTCGACGAAGCCGTTCAAGAGGTTGAGCAGCTGCGGGATGTTGGCGTCCTCGTGCGAGGCGGAGATCAGGTCTCGCTTGCTCTGGCCGAACTGCCTCAGGAAGTGCCCGTCGGGGGCGGGCGAGGGGAGATCAGAGGCGCGCGCCATGTAGTTCACGCGCAAGCGGTCGCGCCCGCGGACGCCAGTGATCCCGAGGTCGCGCAGAGACTGGACGATGCGCTCGACCGTGACCGTGTCGCCGCGCTTGCGCGCCTTCTTGAGCTGGTCTGTGAGCATGCGGACGCGGGCAGAGTTTCGTTGGTCATCGTTCTCTCTGCTCTCGCGGCGCATCTCCCGATAAGCCATCGGGTCTGAGTAGCGCACGATCATGATCTCGAGCTCTTCCTCAAACTCCTCCTCGTCCATGGAGAGCAAGTCCTCATAGGACGCGTAGATGTCGAGGGCGACGGCGTCAGGCTCGTTCAAGGTCGCGTCGATGTCCGGCAGGACGAGGGTGAGCATGGAGTCCCAGCACTGCTCCGCGCTCATACGGCGCATGATCGGCGCTTGGTGCGCGTAGCCTTCACGGTCCGGGATGCTCTCGCGCTGGTATGCGTCGGTCGTGTAGAGGATCTCGAGGAAGGCGCGGAGGTCATAATCGACCTCGCGCATCAGGTCCTCGAGGAGGCTCATGAGCGCAGGGTTGGCTGCGACGGTGTCGTCCTTGATGTCGTCGACGGGCTCGATGAGCGCCACGCCGAAGGCGCGCTCCCACATGCGGTTCGCGATCACGGTGGTGAAGCGCGGCGTGTCGCTGTCTGTCAGCCATTCAGAGAAGGCGGCCCTCGAGTCGATCTCTCGGCGCACGTCCGGGTCGAGGCCCCTGAACCGGCGCATGCGGCGGCGGTCCTTCTTGTCCTTCGGCGGGACGATCGGGTTCAGGCCAGGGTCTTCACCGAAGATGGCCTTGGCCTTGACGAAGTCGCCTGGCTCGGCGTCGCTGTACTGATAGTCATCGGGGAGCTTCGCGAGCCCGGTCCCCGTGCCCTTGACCCCCGTCGCGACGCTCTCGAAGAACTTCCTGAACGCGCCCTGCGCGGACCTGCCGTGCTTCTCGATCTTCTCGTCGAGGATCGGCCGGAAGTGGTCCGCTTGGTCGAAGTCATCGGCGCGGAAGATG
>JAKVCE010000014.1:15534-17654 GCA_022447405.1 Planctomycetota bacterium
TATTGCTTCTGCGTCCACTTGTCGAAGGGGTGGTCGTGGCACTGGGCGCACTCGAGGCGAGTCCCCAGGAACACCCGCACCGTGTTCGACATGCTGTCTTCGGGCATGTTGCGGTCGCGCAACATGAGCCCCGTCGCGCCGTTGTCCCGCGCGTGTCCGGGTCCGTCAGCCGCGAGGAGCTCGGCGACCCACTCGTCGTAGGGCTTGTTCTCCGCGAGGGAGTCCTTCATCCAGTGGATGAAGGGCTCACCCGAGGTGCGACGCGCGAGCATGGACTTGATGCGCAGGATGTCCGCCCAGTAGTTGAAGGAGTGACTCACGAAGCCAGGTGACCTGAGGAGCTCGTGCACGAGCGCGTCGCGTTTGTCCTCTTCCGCGGAGGCGAAGAACTTCTCAGCCTCGCGGTTGGTCGGGATGCGCCCGTTGATGTCCAGGTAAGCCCGCCTCACGAAGGCCTCGTCATCTGCGACCGGGGGCGGGGTGAGCCCAGACTCCTTGAGGTGTGCGTCGATCAGCTCGTCGACGCGAGCGGCCTTCTCAGCGGTGGCTTCTCTTGATTCGGGAGCGGCCGAAGGGAGGAGCGTGAAGGTCGAGAGGAGGGCGAGGGTGGTGAGTGTCTTCATGATGAGCCGCTGCGGCGTGGTGGGCCTATAAGGGGCCCTCGCAGCGTTGTCCTGCTGTCGCTATATGGCCTATCGGCTACACAGCGCCCTTCGTCAACACGATAGCAGCGGACAGGTTCTGTAGGGGTCCTACGAATCGTGACCCCGCTCTGTGAGGGCCTCTTTAGGCCTCAGGCATCTAAGCGATCACGCCGCGGATCAGCTCTGGCTCGATGACCCCGGTCAATTTCCTGTCGAGCCCGCCGAAGGGATAGGTCAGCTCGTGGTGGTCTAGGCCCATCAAGTGGAGGATCGTCGCGTGCAGATCGCGCACGTGGTGGCGGTCCACAGCGGCCTCCATGCCGAGCTCGTCCGTCTCGCCTACGGGGCCAGGGCGCACGCCCGCGCCGGCGAGCCACATCGTGAAGCCCTTGGGGTTGTGGTCACGACCGATGACGCTCGCCACCTGCGACGGGCTCGCCTGTTGCCCCACGGGCTGCCTGCCGAACTCTCCGCCCCATATGACGAGGGTCTCCTCGAGGAGCCCGCGCTCTTCGAGGTCGGTCAGCAGCCCGGAGATCGGGCGGTCGATCTCAGGGCAGTGGATGGAGAGGTTCTCTTCGACGCCGTGGTGAGCGTCCCAGGTCTGCTGCTGGTGCCCGCCGCCGTGGTAGATCTGGACGAAGCGCACGCCGCGCTCGATCAGCCTGCGAGCGATGAGGCACTGGCGCCCGAAGACCGCGGGCCCGACCGCGAGGGGGTGGTCGGGCTTCGGGTCATTGAGGCCGTACATCTCACGCGTCCGCTCGCTCTCTTGCGTCATGATGTCGAGGGCTTCTGGAGCGGCCGCCTGCATGTTCCATGCGAGCTCGTGGCTCTCCGTGCGCGCGTCGAGCTCAGAGGAGCCGCCGCGGAGCTCCGCGTGTCGCTCGTTCAAAGAGCGCAGGGCTTCGAGCTGTCGCCGCCTGCTCGAGAGCTTGAGCTGCGCCTGGGCCGACTCCATCGCCGGGGTCATGTCCAAGAGGGGTTCGCCCGTCGCGCGGAACAGCGTCCCCTGGTGCGTCGCCGGCATGTAGCCGCTGGTCCAGTTCGCGGGGCCAGAGATCGGGCCACCGCGCGGGTCGTGCATCACGACGAAGCCGGGCAGGTCCCTGTTCTCCGAGCCGAGGGCGTAGTGGATCCAGGCGCCCATCGCTGGGTGTCCTTGGACGAACTGCCCGCTGTTCATCTGCAGGACCGCTGAGCCGTGGGCGAAGGAGTCGGTGTAGAGGCTCTTGATGACCGCGAGCTTGTCCATGTGTCCCGACAAGTGCGGCAAGGCGTCCGAGCACCACTGCCCGGTCTCGCCGTACTGCTTGAAGCTGCGCTCCGATCCGAGGATGACGGAGGAGGTCTTGTCGTGCCGGCGCTTCTCATAGTCGACGGTCTGTCCGCTCCTCTTCTGCAGCTCGGGCTTGTAGTCGAAGAGGTCCATCTGCGACGGGCCGCCGAACATGAAGAGGAAGATCACCCGCTTCG
>JAKVCE010000140.1 GCA_022447405.1 Planctomycetota bacterium
GCGGCCTCGGCGGCGCCATGGCCCCGGCTTGGTTCGGCTTCCTCCCCGTCATGTGGGGCTTCCTCGCCGGGATCGCCGGCGCGGTGGTCGGGACGCTCTCGAGCGCTGAGAGAGCGGTGAAGGCCTAGCAGGGCGAAGCGGCGCACTTCCTGTACCCTCAGCACTCCACAGCACGCCAACCAAGGACCGCCCGTGACCCTCGTCTGCAAGAACCCCTACGACGACTCCGTCGTCTGTGAGCTCCCCTTCGATGACGACGCCTCGCTCGAGGCGAAGCTCTCCGCCGCGGTCTCCGCGCAGGCAGAGTGGCGCTACGTCCCGCTTGAGGAGCGCATCGCGCGAGCGGTCGCCTGCCTGGACTGGTTCCGCGAGAGCGCCGACATGATGGCGGAGGCCGTCGCGAAGCAGATGGGCAAGCCGCTCGCGCACGCACGCGGCGAGGTGAACACGATGCTCTCCCGGGCCGAGCACATGGCCTCCATCGCGCCCGATGTCCTCGCCTCAGACGTCCTCCCGGCTGAAGAGGGCTTCGAACTCATGACGCACCACGTCCCCCACGGCGTGGTCTTCGACGTCGCGGCCTGGAACTACCCGCTCCTGATCCCGATCAACGTCGTGTTCCCTGCGCTCCTCGCCGGCAACTCGGTCCTCATCAAGCACTCGGCGCGCACCCCGCTCTGCGGCCAGCACTTCGAGGAGGCCTTCCGCGCCCTCGGTGAGGGGCTCGTGGCGAACGTCATCGTCAACCACGCGCAGACCTCGGCGCTCATCGCAGACAGCCGCATCGGCCACGTCTCCTTCACCGGCTCGGTCGGCGGCGGACACGCCGTGCAGCGCGCCATGAGTGAGCGCTTCATCGACGCCGGCCTCGAGCTCGGCGGCAAGGACCCGGCCTACGTCGCGCCTGACATCGACGTGGAGTTCGCCGCGGCCAACCTCGTCGACGGCGCCTGCTTCAACGCGGGGCAATCTTGCTGCGCGGTGGAGCGCGTCTACGTCCACGAGTCAGTGCACGCCGAGTTCCTCGAGCGCGCCAAAGCCCACCTCGACGCCTACGTCCTCGGTGACCCCATGGACGACGCCACGACGATGGGACCCCTCGCGAACGCGGGCTCCATCGAGACCCTCGAGGCCCACGTCGCAGACGCCCTCTCCCGCGGCGCGACCTGCCTCACGGGCGGCGCGGCGAGGGACGGTCGCTTCTATGAGCCGACCCTCATCGACGGCTGCCCCAACGACTCAGCCATCATGCAGGAGGAGAGCTTCGGCCCGCTCCTCCCTGTCCTCAAGGTGTCGAGCGACGACGAGGCCATAGCCCACTTCAACGACACCGACTTCGGCCTCACGGCCTCCGTGTGGACCACCGACCGCGACCGCGCCCGCCGCTTCGCCGAGCATCACGACACCGGCACGGTCTTCCAGAACCGCTGCGACTTCGCCGACCCCTCGCTCCCCTGGACCGGCTTCCGCGACACCGGTCGCGGCGCCTCCCTCTCGCCCTACGGCCTCCTCGCCCTCACGAAGCGCAAGTCCACGCACTTCCGCACGGCGCCGTAACGCCCCCCTTCACTCACCGCGGACGGCCGTCTCTTCCTCGGGGGCGAGGACGAGGTGGTGGCGGCCGTGGAGGGCGAAGTAGAGGAGGCCGAGCGCGTACCAGATGGCCGCGCCGATGACGACCCGCTGGTAGACCTCGTCGACGATGAAGAGAGCGACCAGGGTCACGGCGGAGATGACGAGCGCGGCCAAGGCGCCGGGGATGCCGACGGGGCTCCGGTAAGGCCGCTCCATGTCCGGCTTCTTGAGGCGCAGCAGGATGAAGGAGGCCATCTGCAGGATGTAGGAGAGCACCGCGCCGAAGACGGCCATGTTGAGGAGGACCGCGCCGACCGGGTGATCGTCACCGAGGAGGTGGATCGTGAGCGCGACCGCGTAGCCGAGGGCTGCGCCGACGAGGAGCGCGACCCAGGGCGTCTTCCTCGTCGAGTGCGTGAGCGAGAGCGCGCGCGGGAAGTAGCCCGCGCGGCTGAGCGAGTAGATCTGCCTGCCGTAGGCGTAGATGATCGTGTGGAAGCTCGCGATGAGGCCCGCGACGGCGACGAGGGCGAGCGCCTTGCTGCCGACGCCCTCACCAAAGATCGCCTGGAAGCCGAGGAAGAGCGGCTCGTCGGAGTCCGCGATCCCCGCCGCGCCGGGCGCGATGGCGGTGTTCAAGAAGAGCGTCAGGAAGGCGCAGACGGTGAGCGTCGCGAGGCCGAGGAGGATGCCCCGCGGCATGTCGCGCTTGGGGTCATGGGACTCCTCCGCCGCGAGCGGCAGCTCCTCGATGGCGAGGAAGAACCAGATCGCGAAGGGGAGCGCCGCCAAGACGCCCTTCCAGCCGAAGGGGAGCCACGCGGTCCCGCCCTCTTCAGGTGGGATCGTGAGCGCCCACTGGTCGAAGTCCACGAGGGTCGCGGCGCCGACGTAGAACACGACCAGGATCGCGAGGGCGAGCAGCGTGATGAACACGGAGAAACGGAAGGAGATCTCGACGCCCCAGATGTTCAGGCCCACGAAGGCGCCGTAGGCGAGGAGCCACCAGAGCGGCGCCTAGGCGTCAGGCGTCCCGAAGATCGCGCCGAGGTAGCCGCCGATCCCCACCACGATCACCGCCGGCGTGAGGATGTACTCCATGTTCTCCGCGAGCCCGGTGATGTAGCCGCCCCACGGCCCCATCGAAGAGCGCGCGAAGGAGTAGGCGCCGCCCGTGTGCGGCAGCGCGGGCGACATCTCGGCGATCGAGTAGCAGAGGCCCGCGTACATCACGGCCACCACGAGGGTCGCGATGAAGAGGCCGCCGAAGCCGCCCGCGGCGAGGCCGAAGTTCCAGCCGAAGAAGTCGCCTGAGATGACCGCGCCCACGCCGAGAGCCCAGAGGTGGAACACCCGCGCGAAGGGCTTCAGCTGACGCTTCTCGAAGTAGGCGTCGCCTACCTCCTCATAGCTGACACCCTGGGTCTTGAGGTCCTTCGTCATCGGCGCTCGGGGCTCACTCCGGCGTGACGTAGGCGCTCGTGATGCCGCCGTCCACGAGGAACTCGGTGCCCGTCACGTAGGTCGAGTCGTCGCTCGCGAGGAAGAGCGCGGCCTTCGCCATCTCGGCGGCCTCGCCGAAGCGACCCATCGGGACGTGGACGAGGCGGCGCTGCTTCTTCTCCTCTGTGTCGAGGAAGTCCATCAGCATCTTCGTATGCAGGGGCCCAGGGCAGAGGGCGTTCACGCGGATGTTCTCGCGCGCGTGGATCACGGCGAGCTCCCGCGTCATCGCGAGCACCGCGCCCTTCGAGGAGGTGTAGGCGAGCTGAGGCGTCGCTGCGCCCAGGTGCGCGACGAAGGAGGCCGTGTTGATGATCGTGCCGCCGCCGGCGCGCTTGAGCGCGGGGATCCCGTACTTGCAGCCGAAGAAGACGCCCTTCACGTTGATCGCCATCGTGAGGTCCCAGATGTCCTCGGTGGTCGACTCCGCGTCTCCGTCATCGCCGAGCATCACGCCGGCGTTGTTGAAGAGGCAGGTGAGCTTGCCGTAGGTCTCTTCGGCGCAGCGGATCATGGCCTCACAGTCCTCAGCCTTCGAGACGTCCGCGCGCATGAAGACCGCGTCGCCGCCGGCCGCCTTGATCTCTTCGACGACGGCCGCGCCCTTCTCCTCGTCCACATCGGTCAGGACGCAGCGCGCGCCCTCCGAGGTGAAGAGCAGCCCAGCCTCTCGTCCGATCCCTCCTGCGCCGCCTGTGATGACGGCGACCTGATTCTCCAGTCGCATGGGCTCCTCGCCTCTCCTCGTTTGTTGTTGAGCTAGATCTGCTCGAAGTAACGGTCGCGCTCCCAGTCGGTGACGGCGCGCTCGTAGGCGGCGCGCTCGTTCTCCATGTGGTGCACGTAGTGATCGACGACCTCCGCCCCGAAGGCCTCGCGAGCAAAGTCGCTCGAGCGGAAGGACGCGATGGCGTCTCCCATCTGAGTGGGGAGCTTGCCAGCCGTGGCCTTGTAGGCGTCGCCTCTCAGCATCGCCGGGGGCTCGGTCTGGTTCTTGATGCCGTCTAGGCCTGAGGCCAGCGCCGCAGCGAAGGCCAGGTAGGGGTTGCAGTCCGCGCCGGGGATGCGGCACTCGATGCGCAGGCTCGAGCCCTCACCCACGATGCGGAAGCCCGCGGTGCGGTTGTCGTAGCTCCAGGCGAGCGTCGTCGGCGCCCAAGAGGCGGACTGATAGCGCTTGTAGGCGTTCACGGTGCTCGCGTACATCGCCAGGACCTCCGGCGCGCGCTTCATCCAGCCGCCCAGGAACCAGCGGAACTGATCCGTGCACTCGATCCCCTCGTAGTCCGTGTCGCCGGCGAAGGCGTTGGAGTCCTCAGACCAGAGCGAGAGGTGGATGTGACAGCTCGAGCCAGCCTGATCCGTCCACGGCTTCGCCATGAAGGTGACGCTCTGCTCCATCTGGTCGGCGACCTCTTTGACGCACTGCTTGTAGATGACGTGACGATCAGCCATCGAGAGCGCGTCGGTGTAGCGCACGTTGATCTCGTGCTGGCCGTGCCCCCACTCGCCCTTGGAGTTCTCGACGGGGACGCCAGAGTCGCGCAGGTGGCGGCGGACAGCGCCCACGAAGGGCTCCTCGCGAGCGGTCTGCAGGACGTGATAGTCCTCGATGTAGTAGCCAGCTGGGTTGAGGTCGCGGTAGCCCTTCTTCGCCGCGTCGCGGAAGGTGTCCTGGTAGATGTAGAACTCGAGCTCGGAGGCGGCCATCGCCGTGAAGCCCATCTCGGTGGCCCGCTCGACCTGACGGCGGAGGAGGCTGCGCGGCGCCTCAGCCACAGGGCCGGCGCCGTCGCGCTCGACGTCGCAGAGGACCATCGCGGTCTTGTCCATCCAGCTCGCCTGGCGCAGGGTGCTCATGTCCGGGTGCAGGTGGAAGTCACCGTAGCCGGCCTCCCAGTTCGCCAGGCCGTAGCCCTCGATGGGCTCCATCTCCATGTCCACCGTGAGCAGGTAGTTGCACGCGTGGGTCCCGTCTTCGACGGCGGAGTCGAGGAAGAAGCCAGCGTCGAAGCGCTTGCCGACGAGGCGCCCGTAGACATCGGTGAAGGCCACGACGACGGTGTCGATCTCTCCAGCGGCGACGAGGCGGGTCAGGTCTTCGACTGAGAGCATTCCTTGGGGTTCAGACATGGGTGGTCCTCATGGAGGAGGTGGGAGAGTCTCAGCATAGCCCAATTCAGGGTCCACACCTCGCGCGGACGGGCTGACCCCTCGCTGGGATCATTCAGCGGGCCTGAGGTGCTCCGGTTCGGGGGGCGCGGAGTCGAGCGCTGCCTGAAGCATCGCGCGCACCCGCGCTGCTTCCTTGGAGAGCGAGGCCTCGGCGAGCGGCGCCGCCTCAGCCGGGTCCGCGTCGCAGTCGTAGAAGCGGCCGTCGTCGTAGAGCTTGTAGCGCTCATCGCGGGCGAAGAAGGCGCGGGGGTTCTTGTTCGGATCCTCCGGCCTAGGGTTCGAGTAGATCCGCACCCACTCCCTGGGCTCACCGGCCTGGCCGAGGAGCTGGGGCAGGAAGGAGCGGCCGTCGAGCTCGCTCTCATTCGAGAGCGGGGCGCCCATCACCTCCGCGAGGGTCGGCATGAAGTCGGAGAGGTCCACGAGGTCCTCGCAGACGACCCCTGGACCCACCGCCCCAGGCCAAGACGCGATCAGCGGGACGTGGGTGCCCGCGTCGGTCGGAGCGGCCTTGCCGCCGCGCACGGTGAGCTCCCCCATCTTCGAGCTGCGCGACTTGTGCGTCCCGTTGTCGCTCACGAAGAGGATGAGGGTCTCCTCACGGAGCCCGAGCTCTTCCAGGCCTGTAGCGATGCGACCCACGATGAAGTCCATGTACTCGACCATGTCGCCGAAGCTCTGAGCCTTCTCGGCCTGCTCGCCCTCGGGCGGCTCCGCTGAGTGCGGCGTCGGGACGAAGGGGTCGTGGACGAGCGACATCGGGAAGTAGGCGAAGAAGGGCGCCCCCTCTCGCTCGGCGATGAAGTCGAGCAGGTAGTCGCAGTGCAGGTCTGGCCCGTAGGCCCCGGTGATCTCCTCACGCAGCTCCCCGTCCACATCCAGGGTCGGGTCCCAGTACCTCTTCCCGAGCTG
>JAKVCE010000141.1 GCA_022447405.1 Planctomycetota bacterium
GCCCTCCGCCGTGGCGCCAGCGAAGTTTGCGTCTCCTCGCGCGAGCTCGACGCGCATGAACGTGGAGAAGAGCGCGAGCGCGGAGAGGGCGAGGAGGACTCGCCAGCGCCTCAGTCTGTTCGTGCTAGCGCCTTCCAAAGGGTCCCTAAGCGTCCTCGTCAGTGTCGATGACCTCCACGTCCACCACCCGCGTGCCAGACCTCTTACGGACGATCTTGGTCATCTTGAGGCGAGCCTCAGAGTCCTTGGAGCCGTTGACGCGGGTGGAGAAGAGGTCGGTGAGGAGCGCGATGATCCACAGGGCCAGGTAAGCGCCCTCTAGTCCGCCGCCCTCGTTCTGGGCGTAGGCGTAGGCGAGGGTCGTCCAGGGCAGGAAGATGAACCCGAGGAAGGGCCACAGGTTCAGCTGGTAGGCATCGCCTAGGTAGTCGCTCGTCAGGAAGAGCACGAAGATGGCTAGGCGGGGCCCTAGGAACATCAGGCAGCCGAGGCAGCACTTCATGGCCTGAGTGTAAGCGAGCGCGCTTTCTTGGAGGGAGTGGTTCGTCCAAGGATGTGCTTCGATACCTTCTCCTAGGCAAAAGCAGCTGACCTGATGAACCTCGAACTCCCCGCCATAGCCGCGCTCTTCTCCGCCTGCACCTGGGGGCTAGGGTCGCTGCTCTTCCGTCGAGTTCTCGCCGAGCCAGACCCCGCTCGGAGGCCTGGGGCCGCATCGGCCTGCATGATCAAGAACGTCACGGCGTGCACAGCCTTCTTGGGGGTCTGGGCGATCGTCGGGGGCGCCTTCCCTGAGCCTGGCTCTCTCACTTGGCTCGCGTGGAGCGGCGTCATCGGGTTCGCGATCGGCGACGCGCTCTACTTCGGCGCGGTCGCGCGGTGCGGGGTGCAGGTGACCGGCGTCGTCGCGCAGCTCAACGTCCCCACCGCGGCGATCTTGTCTTGGGCCTTCCTGGGTGAGGATCTGAGCGCACAAGAGATCGGTTCGATGGCGCTCGTCTTAGGTGGCGCGACGCTCGTGATCCTGGACAAACCCAAGGCCGAGGCCGAGTCCATCGGTCTCAAGCGACACGGCGTCTACCTCGCGCTCTCTTGCGCCGTCTGCCAGGGAGCTGGAGTCATGCTCGGTCATGGCGGGATGATCGGGGTGGAGGTGGTGCCTGGGACGGTCATCCGCCTCTTCGCGGGCGTGGTAGGAGCCTTCGTGCTCGCAGGGATCTTCGACCTCGGGGCGCGCTTGGGCAGGCGCAGCGGCGGTGAGACAGCAGCGCTCGTTCGCCCTCTCAAGCACCCCGAGATCATGAAGCGCCTGCTCTTCGCAGCGCTCATCGCCTCGGTGATCAACCTCTTGCCTTACCACTTCGCGGTCCGGGAGCTGCGTGGCGGCATCAGCGCCGTCCTCTTCGCGACCGCGCCGCTCTTCACCCTGCCGCTCGGGCCGCTCTTTGGTGAGCGCCACGGGTGGCGCGCTGTCGCAGGGACCCTCGTCGGCTTCCTCGGCGTCGCGGGGATCTTGTCCGCTGCCTGAGCCGTTGAGCTCGTTCAGCGCGCGTAGGCGCGCTGGGCGAAGACGAGGGAGAGGTAGGGGACCATCGTCAGCTTGTTCGGGATCAGCTTGAAGATCCGCCACAGGCGCTTCGGCTTCATGTAGAAGCGCCTATAGGCCGTCTTGCGCAGCTTGAAGATCTCGTCCTCTTGGACCTCGGAGAGGTTGATGTCGGTCTGGTAGGGCTCATAAGCGGACCAGTCGTTCGGCAGCTCGTAGCCTGCGTGCTCGACCTCATCGAAGAGCTCTGTCCCCTTGAAGGGGATGACGCGGAAGAAGGCCGCCGTGTGGAAAGAGCTCTCTGCAGCCCAGTCGATGGTGGAGCGCATTTCCTCCTCCGTCTCCGAGGGGAAGCCGAGCATGAAGGCGCCGTGGACGAGGATCCCCTGGTCGGCGATGAAGTCGACGATCTTCTTCACCTTGTCGATCTTCAGGCGCTTCTTCATCACCTTCTGGATGCGCGGGCTCGCGCTTTCCACGGCGACCATGCAGCGGTACATCCCAGCCTCTTTGAGCAGGAGCACGAGCTCCTCGTCGAGGATGTCGCCGCGGAAACCGTTGGGGAAGGTGAGCTTGAGGTCGTAGCCGCGCTCGATGATGCCGCGCGCGATGCCCTTCGCGCGCTCCGCCCTGAGGTTGAAGATGTCGTCCATGAAGACGAGCTCTTTCACGCCGTACTTGGTGACCAAGAGGTCGATCTCCTCGAGGACGTCCTCAGCCGAGCGCTCGCGGAAGAGCTTGCCGTAGGAGTTGTGGCAGTAGGTGCAGCGCCAGGGGCAGGCGCGCGATGAGAACATCGTCGCGAACTCTCGGTGGGCGTAGATCACGCCGCCGCGGGGGATCGCGTGGTACTTCTCGTGGTCGACGAGGTCCCAGGCTGGATGGGGGAGGCTGTCGAGGTCTTTCGGTGCGGCGCGGTCGAGCTCTGTGCGCAGGGCGCCCGTCTCATCGCGCCAGCTGAGGCCCGCGCAGTCCGTGTAGTCACGCCTGCCGTCGCGGATCCCGTCGAGGAGCTCGCAGAAGGTCTCCTCGCCCTCGCCGCGTACGACAAAGTCGACCGCGGGGTCTGCCATGACGTCCTCGGCGGCGACGCTAGGGTGCGGACCGCCGCAGACGATCTTGGTCTCAGGGAGCCGGCGCTTCATCTCGCGCGCGAGCTCGTGCATGCAGCCGGCCTCGTAGGTCATGGCCGAGAGCCCGATCACGTCTGGCTGCAGCGCCTCGAGGGCGTCGGCGGCGTCTTCGACGCTCCAGCGCTCGACCTTCATGTCGAGGATGTGCTGGTCCGTGTGCCCGTGCTCACGCGCGGAGGCAGCCAGGCTCATGATCCCCAGGGGGTGGACGTGGGTCAGCTGGGTGTAGGGGTGGTAGGTCTGTACCAGCGCGGTGCGGAAGGTGCGAATCATGGCGGCTCGGGCTGAGGTCCAGCCAAACCTGATGAGGCCTAAGTGTCAACGGTGCCAGCGCAGGATTCGGGAGGTAGCGCCGCTCTTCATGTTTGAGGTCTGTGTGACTCGCGCAGTCCGGGGTCAGTCTGCTGATTGGTGAGCCCACAACTGGACTCCCTCGAATAGGATCAGGTCATGGCCCGCGTCGCCTTCATCGTCACCACCTGCCACGAGTTCGAGGGGGTCAAGGTGCTCTCCAGCGTCCTCAAGACCGCGGGGCACCAGACGGACTGCTTCATCACGAGCGAGGAGCGGGACTTCGCGGGCGCCGTCTTGCGGTGGGCGCCAGATGTCATCGGGATCTATGCGACCACGGGGCAGGAGGACTGGGCTCGCGAGCATGTGCTCGAGTGGAAGCGAGAGCTCCCGCACCTCAAGGTCGTGATGGGCGGGCCGCACCCCTCCTTCGACTCTGACGTCCTGCACGACGCCGAGTATGTGGACGCCATCACCAAGGGAGAGGCCGAGTACGCGATGCTGGACCTCGTCGAGGCCTGGGCCGCTGATCGTTCGATCGCTGACATCGCGAACGTGGGATCGCTCCAGGACGGCGCGCCGCTCCTCAACCCGATCCGACCTGCGATCCAAGACCTAGACACGCTCCCCTTTCCGGACGTCGACCTCTTCTACAAGTACCCCTTCCTGCGCTCGAAGCGGGTCATGCAGGTCCACGCGAGCCGCGGCTGCCAGAACAACTGCACCTACTGCACGGTGCCGCGCATGAAGCGCGAGTGGGTGAGCGGCGCGAAGGGCGAGACCTTCAACCGCACGAAGTCGGTGGACTACCTCTGCGATGAGATGACTGACATTCGCGCGCGCTACCCAGGCTTCCGGATGGTGAACTTCGGGGACGCGGCCTTGAACATGAGCCGCGGCTGGCTGGAGGAGTTCGCAGAGAAGTGGCCAGCCCGCGTCGGGCTGCCCTTCGCGTGCAACATCAACATCAACTACCTCGACGAGGAGGAGATCATCCAGCTGAAGCGCTCGGGCTGCGCCTCGGTGCAGTTCGGCCTCGAGTCCGGCAACGAGGACGTGCGCATGCGCGTCTATCGCAAGGGCTACACGGACAGCATGGTGGACGAGATCCCGCGCCTCTTGCGCAAGCACCGGATCACCTTCCGGACGAACAACATCATGGGCTCACCCGCAGAGACCCTCGAGGACATGTTCAACACGGTGGAGGTGAACCGCCGCATCAAGCCGCAGGGCTGCACGGTCCTCATCTATCGCCCCTTCAAGTCCACCGAGCTCGGGCTCGAAGACTTTGAGGCGGGGCGGGTCGAGGAGTCGCGAGACATCGGCCCCTCGCTGCAGCTGGACTCACAGATGCGCCGAGACGACCTCCGCGAGGTCGTCAACCTCCAGAAGCTCTTCAACCTCGGGGTCTACCTCCCCTTCGGGCCGCAGCTCATCAAGCTCCTGATCCGGATGCCGAGGAACCCCCTCTACGACTTCACCCTCCTGGGCTTCCTCTGGTACCAGCACGCGGTGGTCTCGGGTTATGGGATGCTCGATGACTTCAAGCTGGGCTGGAAGAACATCGGCCAGATCTTTGGGCGCAAGAAGGGCGGGACCCACGGCGTCAGGGACGCGGCCTCCAAGGCCCTCCTAGACACCATGGACGTGGGGAACGAGGCCGCGGTCTAGGGTCTTCAGAGGGATTTCTCCAACACGGTGCGGTGTGGCGTCGTTCCAGATAACCTGCCACCACCAGCCAAGACCCAGGAGGTCTCCATGCAAGCTCTCGCTCTCATCTTGTTCGCAGCGCCCCTCGTCCAGGATCCACAGGTTCTAGACGCCCGGATCGACTCCGTCACGGTCTATCCGAGCTCGGCGCACGTGCACCGTTCATCGGAGGTGCTCACGGCAGATGGCAGCTACGTCATCTCGGGCCTCACGAATGACCTCGACCGCTCCAGGGTCCGGGTGAAGTGTGCGAGCGCGGAGATCGTCCGGGTGGAGGTGCTCGAGCGTCTCCAGAAGGAGGTCACCGACGAGGAGATCGCCGCCCTGGTCGAAGAGCTCAAGGCCGCGAAGCGCGAGCTCGAGGCGGCTAATGATCGCGGGAGATTGAACGAGGCGATGCGGGTCCACCTCACCGAGCTCTTCACTCGGGAGCAGGAGGCGAGCGCGAAGAGCCTCTCCGAAGGGAGCGCGCCCACGGAGGCCTGGGACGCGAGCTTCGAGTTCCTCTCCCGCAGGATGGAGCAGGTGCTCACCGCGAAGCGTGAGCTCGGCTGGGAGCTCCAAGAACGCGACGAAGCGATCAAGAAGCTAGAGCATCAGATCGGGGATGCTCGCAGCGGCGCCCTGCGCCCGGTCATCGATGTCTTGGTGGAGACCGCTGGGGTCTCTGGCGGTGGCGCCAGGGTCGAGGTCGAGTACGTCGTCAACCGCGCCGGCTGGAGCCCCGTCTACGACCTGCGCGCCGCGAGCGACGCCGAGAGCGTCCGCCTCGTCTACCGCGCGGAGGTCTACCAGAGGACCCTCGAGGACTGGGACAACGTGGAGCTACTGCTCTCGACGGCGCAGCCGCACCTCGGCGCGCAGGGTCCGGACCCCCAGTCGAGCTGGGTAGACGTCCTTGAGCCCGTATCCAAGGGCAGATTCGGGGCCCGCGCCGACGCGCCCGCCAGCATCAGAGGGCTAGACACGGCAGCTATCGAATATGACGCGGAGGTCCTGGAGGAGGGCGCAGCGTCTTTAGCTTGGACCCACGCAGCGGTGGAGTCCGAGGGCCTCTCGCTGCGCTATCGGATCGCGAGGAGCGAGACGGTGGAGTCTAGAAACGAGCCAACCGTCGTCCTCGTCGGGCAGGCTGACCTTGAGGCAGACCCCGAGTACTACTGCGCTCCCGCGCTCGACACGACGGTCTGGCTGCGTGGGATCGCGACGAACACGAGCCCGTGGACGCTCCTCCCGGGACGCGCCGCGGTCTTCTTCGGCGCCGACTACCTCGGCGACGCCTCGCTCGGCATGGTCCAGGCGGAGCAGGAGTTCACCCTCCACCTCGGCGCGGCGCCGATGATCAGCATCGAGCGCACCCAGTTCGAGGACGTCGAGGAGGAGCCCGGCTTCCTCTCGAGCGTCATGAGCAAGCGCCGCTCTTGGC
>JAKVCE010000142.1 GCA_022447405.1 Planctomycetota bacterium
ACCTCTCTGGCCTCGGCTCTCACACGGGCGTCGCGACCGGGGATTGGGACGGCGACGGCAGAACAGACGTCCTGATCGGCACGGGGGAGGGCACGATCTACTGGCTGCGTGATGAGTCGGCCGGGGGCGGCGTCCAGCTCGGCTTCCCGCGCATGCTCCTCGCGCCACGCGCCAAGGTGAAGAAGGAGGACAGGTCTTACACAGACCGTGTGGGCGGGCGCCTCAAGCTCGCGGTCTGTGATTGGAACGCAGACGGCAAGCTCGACCTCTTGGTCGGGGACTATCAGAGCCAGCGCGGCTACACCCCCAAGGATGGCCTGAAGAAGAAGAAGGCCGAGCGCTTCGAAGAGCTGAACGAGGCCTACATCAAGCTCGGCGACGCCTTCGATGAGGCCTGTGAAGAGCGGACCTACTGGGGGCGCGGCTGGCATGACAAGGCCAAGTCCGACGAGGCCCAGGCCCGCGTGTCCGCCGCCTATGACGAGATGGAGCCCATCATCGATGAGCTCGAGGAGCTCAGCAGCGCGGAAGAGCGAGAGGACGAGCCAGAGGGCGTCGTCTGGGTCATGCTCAGGAAGTGAGCGCACACAGACCTGGCTCGAGCCCAGCGCGCGGGTAGGCTCTCTGTCATGAAGTCCCCCGAGCAGCTCCTGATCATCATCGCCGCCCTGATCTTCGTGGGCTTCGGCGTCTGGTTCCTCATCAAGCCCACGGCCCTCGCAGGCATCGGCATCGAGGCCACGAGCGCGAGCGCGCGCACGGACATCCGGGCGACCTACGGAGGCTTCGAGCTCGGCGTCGCGGCCTTCCTCTTTTGGTGCGCCTGGCGCGAAGACTGGCAGCACATCGGGCTCATCGCGGCCACGCTCTTCGTCGCTGGCTTCGGCGTGGGCAGGGCCGTGGGGGTCCTGGCTGAGGGCGGCGCGACCGCCTTCATGTGGTCGCTCTTGGCGATCGAGGTGGTCTACACGGCATGTGCAGTGTGGCGCCTCAGCCTCATGACGGAGGGGTGAAGCAGCGGCGGGCTCCCAAGCGGGCGCTCTCCGGATAAAGTGGTGCCTGGGTGCAGAGCGCGCGCGCCAGGTCTCCCCTTGCCCAAGATGCACAGCAGAAGAGAACGGTCCGGAAGGTCATCAGCCCTCACAGCGAGCGCAGCGGTCGCGCTCTTCGTGGGAGGCGCCCTCACCGCTGAGGAGTCCGAGCTCCTGGAGGTCGAGCGCGATGAGGTCTACGCGGAGGAGGTCCGCCCGGTCCTCGAGCGGTACTGCTTGAGCTGTCACGGCCCAGAGAAACAGAAGGCGGACATCCGCTTCGATGAGGTCGACCCGGACATGGTCAACGGGCCTGACGCTGAGATCTGGAGCTACGCGCGGGACATGCTGAACAGCGGCGACATGCCGCCTAAGCGGTCTCCGCAGCCGAGCGCCGAGCAGCGCCGGGCCGTGGTCTCCTGGCTGAACGCTGAGCTTGAGGAGGCGGCGCGGGCGCACGAGGGTGAGCGGCGCTCCGTGCTGCGGCGCCTCAACAAGAGCCAGTACACGAACTCGCTCCAGGACCTCCTGGGCCTCTCGATCGACTTCGGACAGGTCCTCCCTGATGACAGCAAGTCGGAGATGGGCTTCACGAACAATGGCGAGGTGCTCCTCGCCAGCCCGCTGCACCTTGAGTACTACCAGGCGATCGCGCGCGCCGGGCTCGACCAGGCGATCGTGATCGGCGAGCGGCCCGAGCCGACGCGCTACAAGCTGGAGTTCGGGAAGGGTCGCGGCGCGGGCCTTCCCTCGGGGACCACCGGCGGATACCAGTCCATCCCCCTCAACGTGAACGACTTCAGCGTCGACATCCTCGGCTCCGATGGCGAGCCCAAGGTGGGCGCGAACCCTGAAGAGCAGGGTGAGCTCGACCGCGTGAAGAGGAAGGTCACGGTGGGCTTCCGCGGCTCCTCTCAGGACCGCTTCCACACGGTGGACGAAGGGATCGTCCTCTACTCCAGCCTGCCGCACAAAGAGGTGGCGCCCGGCTCCTGGCAGGGCCCCTCGCCCAACATGAAGCTCGAGATGCAGCGCGTCTTCCCGGAGGAGGGGGACTTCGTCCTGCGGGTCACGGCCTCGCGCGGCTTCTTGGTCAAAGAGCGCAAGGAGCTCCTCCTCAGCTTCGAGGAGCCAGCGCCGCGCGCGAGCCTCGTCAACTTCCAAGCGCCAGGCGAGCTCAGCGAGGCGCAGGAGCTGAAGATGAGCTCAACCCGCATCGGGCCGATGTACCGGGCGGGCCCGATCTCCACGACGACCGGTGAAGAGGCGCGGGACACGCTCTATGTGGACCCGAAGGCGCCGCTCGATTTCGACGCGCTCCTCTCCGATGGCGTCACCGCATGGGAAGAGACCCCTGACGAAGAGGGTGTGGTCAAGAGATACCGAGACGGGGTGGGCACGGTGCACCTCGCCAGGATCATCGAGGCGCCCAGCGCGCGCTCGATGGACATCTCGATCGGCAGTGACGACGCGGTCTGGGTCTGGCTGAACGGAGAGGAGGTCCTCAAGAGAGATGTCCGGCGCGGGGTCTCCGCCGACCAAGACCAAGTGACCCTCGCGCTCCAAGAAGGGCGCAACGACCTGCTCATCAAGGTCGTGAACTACCTCGGCGGCTTCGGGAGCTACCACCGCGTCGTGCACGACGGCACCGCCGCCGGCTCGACACCCTACGACGTCCTGACGGACTCGAACGCGACCGTCTTGAAGGCGGACCGCAGCGACGAGCGAGAGAACCTCGACTTCAAAGACGGCGGGCTCGTCCCGGTTGATTCAACCGAGCCGAGCAACGCGCGCCTCATCCACGACTTCAAGCAGAACGGCTACTACCAGTTCGACCTCGTCCACCCGGCGACGCCGCCCGCGGCCATGGGCTCGATCCGCTTCAAGGTGGGGGACCTGAAGCTCGACCTTCGCCCGCAGCTCACTGACGAAGAGGTCGAGAGAGGACACGTCGTCACCGCCCTCGGCGGCGGCTACATGAACGCGGGCCGTCACGTCATCACCTTGGGCGGCCCGATCTTCGTCGGCTTCTCCGAGCTCATCATCACGCCCCTCGCGGCGGACCACCCGATGGTCGCGCGCCTCGAGGCGAAGGACGGCGAGGAGGAGATCAAAGAGGTCCCCGCCATGCGCGCCTTCATCGGGACGCGCACCGATGATGGCATGGACTACAAGACCTTTGACGCTCCCCAAGAGGTGAGAGCGAGCCTCGGTGGTGCAGAGACCTACACCTTCCAAGGTCGCCTCGAGAACCTCCCGATCCCGGAGCCCGAGTCGGGCGACCTCGAGGTCCTCTCAGGGATCCTCGTCCTGGGCGTCTGGAACGATCACCTCGTGAAGTCGAGCAGGGAGAGCGGCACGCCGCTGCTCATCGAGGCGATGGAGTTCGAGGCCCCCTACATCCCGAGCTGGCCGCCTGAGTCGCACACGCGGATCTTCTTTGACTCCCCGAGCTCCGGTGATGAAGAGCTGTACACCCGAGAGGTCGTCACGCGCTTCATCAGCCGCGCCTTCCGCCGACCTGCTGAGGCGGAAGAGCTCGACCGGTACATGAGCTTCTGGAGGAGCATCCGCGGGGAGTACGAGCACTACGAGCACAGCGTGCGCGAGGTCCTCGTCGCGGCGCTCTCCTCTCCGAGCTTCCTCTTCCTCGTCGAGCCAGAGCGCGACTCGACGGACCTCGTCCCTGAAGAGGTGCTGGCCTCGAGGCTGTCCTTCTTCCTCTGGAACTCCCCCCCGGACGATGAGCTGAGGGGGCTCGCTGCGCGCGGGGAGTTACGTGCGGAGCTTGACGCGCAGGTCGCGCGCCTCTTGGACGACGAGCGCTCGGAGCGCTTCGTGCGCGCCTTCACGCGGGAGTGGCTGCGCCTGGATCGACTCGAGGGGATGACGATCAACCCGAACAAGTTCCGAGACTTCACGCGCTTCGTGAAGCGGGACATGGCTGAGGAGACCTACCGCTTCATCTCACACGTGCTGCGTGAAGACATGAACCTCTTCACCCTCGTCGACTCCGACTTCACCATCCTCAATCAGAACCTCGCCGAGTTCTACGGCATCGACGGGGTCGAGGGCGTCGAATTCCGCCCGGTGCAGGTCACCCCCGACCAAGGGAGGGGCGGGCTGCTCTCGCATGGCGCATTCCTCGCTGGGCACTCGGACGGCAACGAGCCGCACCCCATCAAGCGCGCCGTCTGGGTCAAGGAGAAGCTCCTCGGTCAGCCGCCCTTGCCGCCGCCGCCGAACGTGCCGGACCTCGACCCTGAGACGCCGGGCTTCGACCAGCTCACCCTCAAGGAGCAGATCGAGCTCCACCGAGACAGCGACTCTTGTCGCGACTGTCACGCGAGCTTTGACCCGTACGGGATCGCCCTCGAGAGCTACAACGCCGTAGGCCGCCTCGAGACCAAGCGAAAGGGGAAGGAGGTCGACGCGAGCACCGTGCTCCCGGACGGTACGGAGATCGTCGGGCCCGATGGCTTGAGGGCATACATCCTGGAGGAGGTGCCTGATTCTTTCGCGTCTTCGGTCATCGAGCACCTGTTTGCGTACGCCCTGGGGCGGGATGTGGGCTACGCAGACGAAGAAGAACTGCAGAACATCTTGGAGACGGTAAGATCAGAAGATCACCGACTCAGGTCCGTGATTCAGGCCGTCGTGGCCTCCCCCTCCTTCTCCCAGCGTTAACACGTGAGCACCTCATGAGTCGCAAATCCTGGCACCTCGATCGCAGGTCCTTCCTGCGCGGCGTCGGCGTCTCATGTGCGCTGCCGTACCTCGAGGCGATGGAGCTCGACGTGAAGGCGCTCGACGCGAAGGAGCCGAAGCGCGCCTGCTTCGTCTACTTCCCGAACGGCTGCAGCCTCCCTGAGGAGGACGACGAGAAGTACGCCCACTGGCGCTGGTTCCCCAAGGGCGAGGGGACGAACTTCGAGTTCACCAAGGTGCTCGAGCCCCTCGAGCCCTTCCGCGACCAGACCGCCGTCTACGGTGGCCTGAGCCACCCCCGCAGCCGTGAGCTCCTCGGCCACCTCGCCGGAGACACCTGGCTCACTGGCGGCGACCTCCGCGGCGGGAACTACAAGAACAGCATCTCGGTGGACCAGCTCGCTGCGCGCCACCTGAAGAAGCACACGCGCTACCCCTCCTTCATCTTCTCCACGGACGGCGGCGTCGGCTACAAGTCGCGCGTCTCGACCCTCTCCTTCGACGACAACGGCCGGCCGATCCCCTCGGAGCACAGGCACCGCCAGATCTTCGAGCGCTACTTCTCTGTGCAAGGCGGAGAGACGACCACGGAGCGTCGCAGGTCCATCCAAGAGGGAAAGAAGATCGTCGACCTCGTCTTGGAGGAGAGCAAGCGCCTCTGGAAGCGCCTCGGCGTCCACGACAAGCGGAAGATGGACGAGTACCTCTCGTCTCTGAGCTCCGTCGAGGAGCAGGTGCAGCGCAATGAGGCCTGGCTGGACACGCCGCTCAAGCCCTTCAACGCGGACCACCTCAAGCTGGACCCGAACCCCAAAGCCGACCCCGCGGCCTACGTGCGAACCATGTACGACCTCATGGTCCTCGGGTTCCAGACGGACATCACGCGCGTCATGACCTACATGCTCGCCCGCGAGGACGGCATGGGCTTCGGCGACAGCTGGCCTTCCCTTACGGTCGGCGTGAACAAGGGCCACCACACGATCAGCCACGACACCCACGCGGGTCACTGGGACGAGTGGGGCCCCTACGACAACTGGTTCGCCCAGCAGTTCGCCTACTTCATCGGCCGCATGAAGGAGACCACGGACGAGTGGGGTCCGCTGCTCGACAACACGATGACCCTCTACGGCAGCTCCTGCACCACGACGCACAACGCGCGGAACTATCCGATGGCCATCGTGGGCGGCAAGAACCTCGGCATCCGCCACGGCCACTACTCGCGCTACAGCAAGGTCGGCCTGATGTCATCGGGCGCGGACCAGCTCACCGGGGCGGTCCTCGACAAGGCCGTCGAGAAGGTCGGCA
>JAKVCE010000143.1:0-3468 GCA_022447405.1 Planctomycetota bacterium
CATCGCGAACTTCGCGCCTTCGGGCCAGCCCGGGCTCTTCTACTACGGACCGAACCAGATCGAGGCGCCCTTCGGGAACGGGGTGCGCTGCGTGGGCGGCCTGGTGACGCGCCTCAATCCTCCGATCACGATCTCCTCTCCCTGGGGCGAGGCGATCCACTTTTTGGACGCGACCGACCCAGCGAACGCCGCGAACATCCAGCCGGGGTCCAGCTGGAACTTCCAGTTCTGGTACCGGGACCCGGAGGACGGCGGCGCCAACTTCAACCTGACCGACGCGCTCAGGGTCCCGTTCGGCCCTTAGCGGACTCGATCCATGCGGCGACGTCTGCGGCGCACGCCGCGGGGTCTCCCGAGTCAAAGATCGCGTCGTGCTCACGGCCCTTGTCGGAGTGCAGGTAGAGCGGGTCGTAGTAGTGCTCCAAGAGCGCCTCGACGAGCTCGTCGATCCTGTCTTCTCGGAGGAGGCCTGTGAGGACCCCCTTCCACTTCACGGGCCCTAGGCGTTCCTCGATGAAGGGCAGCTGCTCGAGGAGCGCCTCGGTGGCGCCCTCGCTCGCGAGGTAGTCCTCGCGCAGCGCCTCGACCCGCCGCTCAACCGTCGTCGTGAGCTTCAGGTTCTTGCCTGACATGAGAGAGTCCCAAATCCGCTGAGGGACGATCCGGTCGCCGACCTTGCGGCTCTCGCCCTCGTAGACGACGAGGTCGTCGGGGAAGCCCGCGCGGACCCTGCTCGCGATGTCGCTCTCGAAGGCCTTCTGGCCGACGGGCTCGAGCCCGACCATCCCGAGGATGGAGGAGCGGTGCTGCGCGTGGCCCTCAAGATCCAGGGTCCAGCCCGGCCTGATGCGCTCGAGCTCGCGCAACACGAGGGTCTTCCCTACGCCGGTCAGACCGCGAAGGACGAAGGCTTGGGGGAGCGCCGCCTCCTCCAGCGAGTCAATGATGTGCCTTCGGTAGGCCTTGTAGCCGCCTTCAAGGATGAACACCTCTTCCCATCCCAGCGCTCTCAAAAGAACGGCGACAGAGAGCGATCGCAGGCCCGCACGCCAGCAGTGGACGACGACGGGCGCCTCGGGGAGCTCTTGCGCTGGCTTGACCTCGACCCCGCGTGTGATCGCTCCGAAGCCATCGCCTGTGATGGCGCGTGCGACGGCCTCTACCTCTCCTTCTGGCTGCTCTCTGCCGACGGTCTCTGCGATCCCGCTCACGAGCTCTCCTACGCCTTCGTCGACGAGGAGCGCCGCCTTCTCATAGGCCGCCTCTGGGGAGACCTGCTTGTAGAGCGTGCCGATGAGTTCGCGCTCTGCGTCGCCGAAGAGCGGGCGATTGGCGGCGCCGGGCACGTGGTCTTCCGCGTACTCCGAAGGGCTGCGCAGATCGATGATGTGTGCGCCCGAGTACGCGAGCGCTCTCGCTGCGTCGATCGAGGGGATCGTAGAGGCTTCCATCCGAACGGCGCGTCGCGCCAGGGCTCAAGCCCCCGCCGTGAAGGCGTGCGCCTTGAGGTCTTCTAGGCGGCAGTACTGGAGCGCGCGCGCGTGCGTCGCCTCGAGCACGACCTTCGGCGCCATGCCGGCGAGGAAGGCCTCCTGCCAGCGCGCCGCGCAGAGGCACCACTGATCGCCGGGCTTCAGCCCTGGGAACTGGTAAGCGGGGATCGGCGTGCTGAGGTCGTTCCCCCGCGCCGCCGAGAAAGCCAGGAACTCCGCGGTCGCGCGGATGCAGACCGTGTGAGAGCCCGCGTCGTCCTCGCCGGTGCGACAGCACCCGTCCCGATAGAACCCAGTCACCGGGTCCTTCGAGCAAGACTCCAACTGTCCGCCCAGGACATTCTGTTCGACGACTTGAATCATGGTGGCTTCCTCCGCCGTCAGTCTAGGCGGGCAGGGCGAGGCTGTCCGCCCGCGGGCCACATTTCAGCCCTCGCCGCGGCCCTGTTTCGGTCGCGCACGCTCTGGAGGACCGCCTGACTCGGGGCCCCCGCGGGGACCGACGCGACGTGGCTGCCCAGCGCGGTCGGGCCGCTGGTCATGGGGCCTCGGGCGGCCCTCTTCGCCCGGGCGGCGGGGGTGGCCCTCTGCGCCGCGCGGCGGGCGCGTGAAGTGGCGCAGGCGGCGGATGAACTCGTGATCGCTCGCCGACTGCACATCTTCCAAGAGACCCTTGGGGAGCTTGTCTCCCTCTGCCTGAACGCGAGCGCGCACCAAGCTCTCCCTCAAGGCCCGGCGCTCCCCCTCGGGCGCTCGGGAGACCTCGATCAGCTCGTCGAGGGTGGGCATCAGCATCTCTTGGATCTGACGGCGCTTGCGGTCGCGGCGAGACATGTCGCCGCGATCCCTGTGCCGGAAGAGGTCCCTGGCGAAGTCGCGCGGCGGGAGGTCCCGCATCTTCTCCCATGAGCGCTCGTCCACGTCCTCCGGTCGCTCGCCCTCCACGGCGCCGCTCTCGATCGCGCTGCGCTTCAAGGCCAAGAGCCTCTCGTGCCGCTCCTTGCGGGGGAGCGCGCGGACAGCCTCGACCTCTTGCTCTGTGAGGCTGAGCTTGCGCGCGAGGTCTTCGAGCGCCCGCTCGCCGGCCTTGTGCAGCTCGCCGCGGCGGAGCTCGTGGAGGATCGCCCTGCGCTCCTCAGGGGAGGCGCCCTCGAGCCGGGCTTGGGCCTCAGGCGGGAGCTTGTCTCGCAGGCGCTGCGTGCGCTCGACGAGCATCAGATGGGTGAGCTCGCGCAAGACGCCATCCTGGGTCGCCGCGTCGAGGGTCTCGAAGCGTTCGCGGTCCTCCTTGCGGAGCTGGCGCAGCGCCTCCTTGCGCGCGCGCCCAAGCTCTTCGGCGCGCCGTTTGTAGTCTTCTCGCTCGTCCGCAGAGAGCTTCTGCCAGCGCTCGTAGCGGCTGCGCATGCGCTCCTTCTGCTCCGGGTCGAGCTGGTTCCAGCGGTCGAGCGCCGCCTGGCCGCCCGCTATCTCCGTCGGGCTCGCGTCACCCTGTGAGAGGGAGGGCGTCGCGAAGGCCGCGACCAAGGCGAGGACTTGAAGGAGGCGTGACATCAGCGCCCCTCCTCATCTGTCATCGCGAGGTACTCAAGCAGGAGCTCGTCGCTCTCATCAAGTGAGAGCGCGATGTCGATCTCTGAGACGTCGTCCGTCCAGAGCGACTCGTCCCCCAAGAGGTCCAGGACCGCCAGCATCTCGTCCGAGGGGCGCTCCTCGATCGGCGCCAAGGCGACGGGGGGGCCCGCCTCCTCCTCACCGCGCAGGGCGAAGAAGCCTAGGAGCGCGAGCAGAGAGGCGGCGAGAGGCGCGAACCGCCGGAGCGGGATCACGCGCCCCGCAGACGCGCTGCGCTCGGGCTCGAGCCCTGCCAGGACCCGCCCGCTCAGGCCGGCGGGCACCTCGGGCTCCGGGACCCGAGCCAAGAGGCGATCGAGCTCCAGCTCGTCCAGGACCCGCGCGGTGAGGCCTTCGGGCTCCG
>JAKVCE010000143.1:3478-6020 GCA_022447405.1 Planctomycetota bacterium
CCAGCAGGGAATCCAGGTCTGTGCGCTCGTGCTCATCGCGCAGGCGCGCGAGCACTCGATCAGTCAGGTCCTCGGGGAGCGACGGCAGGGGGAGTGAGACGAGCAGCTGCTCAAGCGCCTCCTCCTCTTCGAGGACGGTGCGGCACTCGGCGCACACGCCCAGGTGCTCATGCCACGCGAGGGGCTCGAGCTTGGCGCTGGGCTCGCACAGCGCGCGCTCGAGGAGCTCGCGGAAGGCTTGGCAGCGATCGGGGATCCGGTTCTTCACGCTGCGCCTCCTCTCTCTCGCTGGAGGAACGGGGCCAGCTGCTCTCGCAGGTTCTCACGCGCGCGGTGGACGAGGGACTTGATCGCCTTCTCGGAAGACTCGAGGACGACGGCGATCTCGGCGTAGGGGGTGTCGTGATACTTGGCGAGGATGAGCGCCATGCGCTGCGACTCCGGGAGGGCGTCGATGGCGAGGCGCACCGCAGAGACGATGTCCTCGCGCTCGAGCTCAGCGGAGGGCCCGTCCAGCTCGCTCTCCTGCAGGTCACCCAAGGAGGGTGTGTCGTCCTCGCCCCCGAAGGGCTGGTCGAGAGAGGCGTGGGTGCGCCGCCGCTGAGTCTCATTGACCGCGAGGTTGTAGACGATGCGGTAGAGCCAAGTGGAAAAGCGAGCGGTGGGCGTGTATCGCTCGCGGGCGCGGACCACGCGCAGGAAGGCGTCCTGCACGAGGTCCTCACGCACCGCTCGTTGACCTAGGAAGCGGGTCAACAGGGACCAAACCATCGAGGAGTACTCCTCAACGATCTGATCGAAGGCGCTCTCATCGCCAGCCTGATAGGCCAGCATCCACTGGACTCCGGGGTCTCCCCCAAAATCCTGAGCGTCGGTGTGGGTTTCAGTCATGGGTGGTGGTTCGCGCCGAGGGCGCCTACCTCCTCTCTTCCGCGGGTCGGAGCGGAGCACAAACCCGCCTCCCTGCCCAGGGTTTCGGAGAAAGAGAGCCCCTTAAGAGGTCTCTCAGGGCCCCTGTGAGGGTATCAGGGCCTGCGTGTCCTCGCCCAGGGGGCGCGCCGCCTTCAAGGGCCAGACCACGCGGGTCGGCCTGCCGAGGATGTCGCCTGTGGTGATCGGGCCCCAGTCTCGGCCGTCTCGACTCTCGGGCGAGTTGTCGCCCAGGACGAAGAGCTCGTTCGGCCCCAAGCGCACGGGCTCGCCCTTCCCGTGCGTCCCGCGGTCGGTGTAGTGGAGGTCGCGCCAGACCCGGATGTTGCGGAAGTCCGCCGAGCCTGCCGCTCCGCCTAGCCCGATGCGGTGCCCATAGGTCTCGCCCACCGCCGCCCGATCTGAGGGGTCGAGGTGGTTCACGGTCGGCGCCGTGAGCTTCACGGTGTCTCCTCCCCGCGGGGTGATCTCAAAGAAGAGCTCGTCGTCCACGTTCCCGAAGCGGACGGTGTGCCAGACCCCGCCGTTGATATAGAGCGGGCTCTTGCGGAGCTCCAGCTCCTCGCCACCCCGCCAGCGCTGGACGACCCGCGCCTGCTTGAGCGAGCCCTGCGCGGTCTTCACCTCAGCGCGGAAGGTGTCCCCTTGCTCTCTCAAGATGAAGTGCAGTTCTGCGGGCTCCTCTCCCAGCTTGACCTCGCAGCCCAAGACGCAGTCCGCGGCCGAGACGCCGCCTGGTCCAGCCTCCGGGTCACCGGAGATGTGCCCTGCCGTGAGGCGCTTCGCAAAGAACATGGTCCCCGCCGCCGCGCCGGACGGCACCTCCTCTGCTGCGAGGTGCCAGGTGTCTCCGCTCCGCTCCCACGGGTTGACCTCTGTCCCCCCCATCTGGAACCACTCCTCCACCTTGTCTCGTTCGTCGCTGAAGACCTCGACCAGGGGCGGGCGCGGCGCGCTCAAGGGGAGCTTCTCGCCGTCAATGACGAGGTCGCCGAACTCGAGCTGAACGGCCTCCCCCGGGAGGCCGACGACGCGCTTCACCCGAGGGGCTTTGACGCCGGGCCTCTGCAAAACGACGAGGTCGAAGCGTTCGATCTCTCCGCGTCCGTAACGCACCAAGACGCTCTCGTTCTCGTCGCCTCCCCCGCGCAAGGTGGGCGCCATAGACCGGCTGTCGACCTCGTAGATCCCGAACACGAAGAGGCGGAGGAGCGCCAAGAGGATGAGCGCCGTCACGGCGACCGGGGCCCACTTTGCGCGCGCCGCGACAGGAGATCGTTGGTGGGCGCTCATGCTGGGAGGAGGACGTGCGCGACGCCGAGATAGAGGACGGTTCCAGAGATGTCGCTCACGGTGATGAGGAATGGACCTGCGACGACAGCGGGGTCGATACCCACCCTACGGCAAATGAGCGGGACGACGCAGCCCAGCGTCGCGGCCCAAGTCACCGCGACCGCGATCGCGGCGCCCACTGCGACCGCGAAGGCCGTCGCCATCGTGTCTCCCTCGACGGTGGTGGAGATCAAGGTCGTCGCCGCGCCGCAGATCAGCCCGATGAAGAACCCGACGGCGACCTCCGCGCGCAAGACCGCGAGCTCACGGCCGCGCTCCA
>JAKVCE010000144.1 GCA_022447405.1 Planctomycetota bacterium
CGAGATCAAGACCCGCTCCGAGTTCGACGGCGGCGAAGAGGGTGAGGGTGGCGAAGAGGGCGCAGAGCTCGCTTCCGCCGGCGCGCCTGAAGACGCTGACGCTGGAGAGCCCCAAGCCGAGGCATCGGTCGAAGGGGACGCCGCGCCCGAAGCTGCTGAGGAGCCTGCAGAGGCAGCGCCCGCAGCCGAAGCGGAGGAGGCTCCGGAAGCTCCCACAGAAGAGGAGCCCGCAGAAGAGCCCAACGAAGAAGACGATTCGGAGCCCTCCGAACCGATGGACGAAGAAGAAGCCCCCGCCGACGCCGCCGAAGAAGAGGCGACGACGGAGAGCTGAACACCTACCTCTGGAGACTCGCCTGCTTTGAGCAAGCTGCGCATACACGAACTCGCTAAGGACTACGGCATGGCCGGAAAGGACCTCGCAGCCAAGCTGCGGGGCCTCGGTTTCAGCCAAGTCAAGAGTCACATGACCGCGCTCGATGAGTTCGAGGTCATCCAGGTGCAAGGGATCCTTGAGGCGCACGGGATCTTCGCCGAGTCCAGCAAGCCCGCCGAGGATGACGACGGGCTCGGCGGCCTCGTCGTCCGGAAGAAGAAAAAGAAGAAGACCGAGGCTGCGCCTGACCCGGAGCCCGTGGCTGAAGAGCCCGCGCCTCAGGACGAGCCCGCCGAAGTCGATGACGCGGCGGAGGACTCTGCTGAAGAGGACAGCGCCGCACCTGTCGAAGAGGCAGCGGTTGAAGACGTGGAGCAGCCCGCGGTCGAGGTCGAGGTCGAGGGAGAGCCTGAGGGCACTCAAGAGACTGAGGCCACAGAAGAGCCCGCAGAGGAGCAAGAAGAGGCGCCCGCTGATCAGGCTGAGGCTGCCGGAGAGGATGGCGACGCAGAGGACCCCAAGCAGGGCCCTGCAGGAAACGTCGTCGGCTTCATCGACCTCAGCACGATCCAGAGCCCGCAGCGCACCAGCGACTCCCGTCGTCACACCTCCAGGGATGATGCCACCCCGGACGTTCGGCCGACCTTCGGCGTGGACCGGCGCCGTGCGATCATGCGCGGCGACCGAGGCCCCAGGCACCAGCTCTCGGCTGCCGAGCTCCGCCAACGTGAGGCAGGGCGTTTCCGCCGTCGCGCCGGTGGCGCGAAGGGCCGCGAAGAGCGCAAGCCCAGGACCAGACGCGATGGCCCGACCGGCTCGCCCCACGCTGGCGGCACCGTCAAGGTCGAGGAGCCCGTGACGATCAAGAAGCTCGCCGAGAACCTCGCGGTCAAGGCGAACCAGGTGCTCAAGGTCGCCTTCGATCAGCTCGGCTTCGGCGCGGTCAACATCAACTCTGTCATCGATGAGGACACCGCGATCCTCCTCGCGGGTGAGTTCGAGGTGCAGGTCGAGGTCGTGCAGGAGGTCGAGGCCGAAGAGGCCCTGATCTCTGGACTCAAGGAGAAGCGCAGCCAGATCGAGGACGAGCACCTCCAAGAGCGCGCCCCCACCGTCGCCTTCCTGGGGCACGTCGACCACGGAAAGACCACCCTCTTGGACGCATTCCGCGAGTCTGCCGTCGCAGACGGAGAGGACGGTGGCATCACGCAGCACATCGGCGCCTACAGGGTGACGACTGAGTCTGGGAAGAACCTCACCATCGTCGACACCCCGGGCCACGCCGCCTTCACGCAGATGCGCGCGCGCGGCGCGAGCGCAGTGGACGTGGTGGTGCTCGTCGTCGCGGCGGACGCTGGCGTTCAACCGCAGACCGAGGAAGCCTACAACCACGCCAAGGCAGCCGGCACGCCGGTCGTGGTCGCCTTCACCAAGATGGACCGCCCGGAGGCCAACCCCCAGCGCGCCAAGGAGCAGCTCTCCGGGATCGACCTCATCGCCGAGGACTGGGGAGGCTCGACGGGCATGGTCGAGGTGTGCGCTCCAGAGAAGAGGGGTCTCAATGAGCTCCTCGAGCGCGTCTTCCTCGAGTCCGAGCTGCTCGAGCTCCAAGCCCACTCGGACGGCGACGCCTCAGGGGTCGTCCTCGAGGCAGAGGTCCTCCAAGGCAAGGGCATCGTCGCCCACCTCCTCGTGCAGGATGGCACTCTCAAGAGGGGCGACGTGATCCTCGCTGGCGAGGGTTATGGCAAGGTCCGCGCTATCCAAGACGACCGCGGGAACGAGATCGCGGAGGCGGGTCCCTCCTGCCCCGTCGAGGTCACAGGGCTCTCAGCCCTGCCCGGAGTCGGCGAGCCCTTCCACGTGGTCGAGCGCCTCGAGCACGCCAAGGAGGTCGCTGAGGAGCGCTCACGCAAGCTCCGTGAGTCCTCCCTCGCGGACAAGCGCCGCGGAGACGCGGCCGCGATCCTCGCTGCTGGTGGCAAGAAGTTAGAGACCGTCAACCTCATCGTCCGCGCGGACGTGCAAGGCTCTGCGGAGGTGCTCAAGGCCTCCCTCAACGACCTCGATCACGAAGAGGTCAAGGTCGAGGTCCTCCAGTCTGGCGTCGGCGCCGTCACCGAGAACGACATCCTCCTCGCCTCGACCTCGGGCGCGCTGATCGTGGCCTTCCGCGTCGGCGTCGCGAGCCGCGCGCGTCAAGCGGCAGACCGCGAAGGGATCGACATCCAGAACTACCAGGTCCTCTACGAGGTCCTCGACGACGTGCACGACCTGATGGAGGGTCGCCTCTCGCCGGAGTTCACCGAAGAGGTCCGCGGTCACGCCCACATCAAGCGCGTCTTCAAGTCCTCGAAGTTCGGCAACATCGCAGGCTGCTCGGTGCTCGACGGGAAGATCAACCGCAACGACAAGGTCCGCCTCCTGCGCGACGACCAGGTCATCTGGACTGGCGAGCTCGCCTCTGTGCGCCGCGAGAAGGAAGAGGTCAGGGATGTCCGCGAGGGCTTCGAGTGTGGACTCCTCCTCAAGAACTACAACGACATCCGCGAAGACGACATCATCGAAGCCTTCGTGATCAACGAGGTCAAGCGGACCCTCGGCTCGAGCTGAGCGCCTCGCGCCCATGGCGAACCCTCGCACCGTCGCCCGGGTCTCTGCCCGGATCAAGCAGCGCGTCGCTCACTGCCTGCAGTTTGAGCTCAACGACCCTCGCGCCGGCGTCGTGACGATCACCGATGTCCGCCTCTCCGTGGACATGCGCAACGCCACGGTCCTCTGGACCCTGCCTGAGGAGAAGGACCAGACCAAGACCCTCCACATGCTGGAAGGCGCCACCGGCTTCGTGCGGAAGCAGCTCGGCCGGGTCCTCGAGACCCGCACCATCCCTGATCTGCGCTGGGAGTACGACGACAGCATCCAGCGGGCAGCGGACATGGAGCGCTTGATCGAGAAGGCGGTCGCGCGCGACGAGGAGATCCGGGGCGAGCCAGACCTCGAGGAAGAGCTCGAGGGCTAGCGCCTACTTCCGGAACCAGCTGCTCCCGCCGTCGGCGGTGTCCTCTACGACGATCCCGCGGGCGTTGAGCTCATCGCGGACTCGGTCGGCCTCGGCCCAGTCCTTCGCGTCGCGGGCTGCGTTTCGAGCCGCGACCAGCGCGTCGATCTCGGCGTCCTCCTCGGCGCCTCCCCCAGCGGGCTCGAGCTCGAGCACGCCGAGGACAGCGTCCGCCTCTGCGAGGAGATCCAGGGCCGCCTGGGCTCCGGCCCCTTCGACCGCGCCCTCGAGCACCTCACCGCGCAGCGTGAAGAGCGCAGCGACAGCCTTGGGGACGTTGAGGTCGTCGTTCATCGAGTCTCGGAACTCCGTGGCAGCTGCTGCGACCTCCTCCTCTCCAGCGTCTTCGCCATCGACCTTGCGGAGGAGGCGCTGCGCGAGGTCATCGAGGCCCTCAAGCGCGCGCGCGCTCTCAGCGAGGATGTCCCAGGTGAAGTTGAGCGGCTGACGATAGTGCCCACGAAGCAGCGCGAAGCGCAGCGCCCGGGCCTCGTAGCCGCGCTCGAGAACGTCATCGACGTTCCAGACATTGCCGAGGCTCTTGCTCATCTTGCCGCCGTCGACCTGCAAGAACTTCGTGTGCATCCAGTACCGCGCGAACTGCTCGCCGGTGAAGGCCTCGGACTGCGCGATCTCGCACTCGTGGTGCGGGAAGACGTTGTCCTCTCCGCCAGTGTGGATGTCGATCTGGTCTCCGAGGTGTGCCCGCGCCATGGCTGAACACTCGATGTGCCAGCCGGGGAAGCCGTGAGGTCCGAAGACCGTGTCCCACTTCTGAAGGTGGTGCTCATCGCTCTTCCAGAGCGCGAAGTCGGCTGGGTGACGCTTCTCCTCATTGACCTCGATCCGCGCGCCCGCGTCGAGCTCATCGATCTTGTTCCCTGAGAGGGCGCCGTAGTTCTCGAAGCTCGTGACGTCGAAGTAGACGTTCTCTCCGGTCCTGTAGGCGTGCCCGCTCTTCTCCAGCGCCTCGATCATCTCGACCATCTGCGGGACGTGATCTGAGGCCCTCGGGTAGACCATCGCCTCTTTACAGCCGAGGGTCACTGCGTCCGCTAGGAACTGCCCCGCATAGGTCTCGGAGATCTTCCAGGGGTCCACGCCCTCGCGTCGCGCCTGAGCCTCGATCTTGTCCTCGCCCTCGTCTGCCATCTCGTCCGTGAGATGCCCGACGTCCGTGATGTTCATGACCTGCCGGACCTCGTAGCCCTCGTGCTCGAGCCAACGCCGGAGGAGGTCAGCGAACAAGAAGGCACGCCAGTTGCCGATGTGCACCCTGCTGTAGACGGTCGGCCCACAGTTGTACATCCGGACGACCCCCTCAGAGAGCGGTTCGAAGGGCTCCTTCTTCTTGGAGAAGCTGTTGTAGACCTGGAAGCTCATACTGGTTCAGTTAGGTGGGCGTCAGGGTATCGGGCGCGTGGGCTCCCCGCCAACCTTGGAATTCTCCGAGTCTTCACCGAGCGGACACCCGCAAGCTCTCCCCCGCCTGTAACTTGACCTCCTAGCGCATGCTCACCCCCCCGCCGGTCACCCTCCAAGAAGAGCTCGGCCGCGGCTCGACCGCGGTGGTCTGGAGGGCTGCCCTGACAGAGCCCGTCGCTGAGCTCCCTCTTGGGGCGGAGGTGGCCTGCAAGCGCTTCCACGACGACCCAGAGGCGCGCGCGTGCTACGCCCGAGAGGCCCAGGTCGGCGAGGCGGTCGTGGCGGAGGGTCTGATCCGCCAATACGCGGCGGGCGAAGACGATGAGGGCCCCTGGGTCCTGATGGAGCTCATCCCCGGGCGGAACCTCGCCGAGGTCCTCGCCGAGGAGCGCGCCCTCGCCGAGCCCCTGGTCCGCTCCATCGGCAGGCAGCTCTCAGGCGCGCTCGCCGCGCTCCACGCAGCTCACATCAGCCATGGTGACCTGAAGCCTGAGAACGCCCGCCTGGACCAGAGCGGGCGCAGCGTGCTCGTTGACCTCGGCTTCGCCGGCGCGGAGGGGGCCTGGGATGAGGCGGCCCGCGGGACCCCCCTCTACCTCGCGCCAGAGCTGACGCGGGGCGAACCTCTCTCTCCCGCGGCGGACGTGTTCTCTCTAGGGGTCGTGCTCTATGAGCTCGTCACGGGCTCCCACCCCTTCATCACGACACCGCTGAGATCTTCCGCGCGATCGAGTCGGGCGGCGCGCCGCCTGCCTCAGAGCGCGTGCCTACAGTCTCCACCTTTCTGGATCAGCTCCTCGCGAGCGCGCTGCACAGAGACCCCAGCCAGCGCCCGAACTCGAGAGAGCTCTGTGATCGCCTGACAGACGGAGAGGCCGGTGCCTGGTGGAGGGAGGAGTCCGACCGCGGAGAGTGGGGGGCTGGGGCGAGGGCGGAGGACTTCCCCCTCGTCAGCCGCGATGAGGAGCTCGAGCTCCTCCAGAGCGCCTGGCGCGCTACGGGTCCTTCACAGGGCGGCGTAGTGATCCTCGAGGGTCCCGCAGGCGCTGGCAAGTCGCGCCTCGTGCGCGCCTTCGCTGAGGTGGTTCGGAGGGAGCAGCCCGCCCCCATCGCGCTGCTCACAGAGTCCATAGCCGCGGAGGAGACCCGGCCG
>JAKVCE010000145.1 GCA_022447405.1 Planctomycetota bacterium
AGGACCCGGAAGGGTCTCTCGCCGTCCAGCGCGCAGCCGAGGCGGTCGAGCTCACGCTCGGACATCCGCAGCTCGCGGCGGTGGGTCATCAGCTCAGCCTGAATGGAGGCGAGGCGGGGATGATCTTTGGCGCGGCGCTTGAAGACACGCGTGGTGTTCTCAAGGCGCAGGATCTCGTCGCGGCGCTCGCGGACCTCACGCTGAATGGAACGCAGGAGGGGGATGAGCTCGTCGGCTCCCTGGTAGCTGTAGGATTTGTTCATCGTTGTTGTCCTTCACTTTTGGGCGTCGATTGCGCCCTTATTCACTCCAAGCGGAAAAGGGAGAGCGGACCGAAGGAGAGATGCCCAGATTCCTGCCTAGGAAGCCCTGAATGGCCCCCTCCCCCCTCTAATAGATCGCCAGAGCCGTTTCCTAGTAGCCGGATTCTCGCCCTGCCGTTATTGTTTTCGGCCCTTCCTGCGCCGACTTCAGCGATCCCTAGACCTTTCCCGCTGACGCCGCCAGGAGAGAGGAGCGCACATGTCAGTTGAGTCACAAGAGCCCCAGGCCCGCAGGGTCGAGATCACACGCCGGGAGGAGTTCTCCGCCTCGCACCGGCTCCACGACCCCAGCCTGAGCGATGAGGAGAACGTTGCCCTCTACGGCCCCTGCAACAACCCGCACGGCCACGGGCACAACTACGCCGTGGAGGTCAGCCTCTCAGGTGAGGTGCCCAAGAGCGGCATGGTGATGGACCTCAACGTGCTCCAAGGGATCCTCTGTGAGGAGATCACCTCCAAGGTCGATCACAAGCACCTGAACCACGACGTGGACTTCCTCCAGGGCATGGTGACGACCGCAGAGAACCTCGCCCTCGCCTTCTTCGAGCGGCTTGAGCCGCGCATCAACGACCAGCCCGGCTGCGAGCTCTCCTGCGTCCGCGTCTACGAGAGCGCAGCCAACTTCGCGGAGTACCGCAAGGTGTCCAAATGAGCCGTGACGGAGAGCTCCTGAGGCGCCGTGAGATCATCGAGAGCCTCCTTCACTCCATCGGGGAAGACCCGGAGCGCGAAGGCCTGCAGCGCACGCCCGAGCGTGTCTCCAAGTCCTTTGAGGAGCTGACCAGCGGAGTCGAGCAGAGCATCGAAGAAGTCGTCGGGCAAGGCGTCTTCAACGAGGAGTGCTCCGAGATGGTCATCGTGAAGGACATCGAGTTCTACAGCCTCTGCGAGCACCACATGCTGCCCTTCTATGGAAAGGTGCACGTGGCATACATCCCGGACGGGCGCATCATCGGGCTCTCTAAGATCCCGAGGATCGTCGACATGTTCGCGCGCAGGCTGCAGGTGCAGGAGCGCATGACCTCGCAGATCGCGGAGGCGATCCAAGAGGTCTTGCAGCCTAAGGGAGTCGGCGTTGTCGCCGACGCCGCGCACCTCTGCATGATGATGCGAGGCGTCCAAAAGCAGAACTCCTCCACGATGACTTCGTGTCTGCTCGGGAGCTTCCGCTCGGACCCGCGCACCCGCTCTGAGTTCCTGGACCTCGTCCGGAACAAGCTGCGCTGAGGATCAGGCGGGCGGAGCGACGTCGAGGTCTGTGACCTCATCGCCTGCGTCAGCGGCCCCGAAGATCACCTCGGCGACCTCGTCGACCGTGTTCATCGAGGCGCGATCCCACTCGCCCTCGACATCGTCAAAGATGGTCGTGTCTGTCGCGCCAGGGTAGACCGTGACGACCCGGATCCCCTTGTCCGCGAGGTCGAGCCTGAGCGCGTCCCCGAAGCCCTTGAGTCCGTACTTGCTCGCGCAGTAGGCCGTGTTCCCTGGGAAGCCGCGCTTCGCGGCCCCCGAGGCGACGTTGACGATGACAGGCCGCTCGCCGTCCTCAAGAGCCCCGAGAGACTCCTGAGTCACGTAGTAGGCGCCGGTGAGGTTGACGTCGATGATCTTGCTCCACACCTTGTGCCCCATCTTCTCGAAGGGGACCACGTCGAAGACACCAGCGTTGTTCACGAGGACGTCGATCGGGCCGCCTGTGAACTCTGTCGCGCGCCAGACGGCGGCCTCAACTGAGCCGAGGTCCGTCACGTTCATTTGAGCCGCGAGGCCCTTCCCGCCAGCGGCGTCGATCTCAGCGACGACATCGTCAAGCTCCCCCGAGGTCCTCGCTGCGACCACGACGTGAGCGCCCTCGCGGGCGAAGCGGAGGGCCGCGGCGCGGCCGATGCCGCGTCCGCCGCCAGTGATGAGGACTCTTTTGGCTGCCATCTTGGGGGTCTCTCCTTCGGAGTTGCCCACATCCTAGCGACGCCTACCCCCCATCCCTACTGGGCAAGGGCTCGAACTTCTCAGAGATGAGAGACGTGAGGCCGCAGCCCGGTAGAATCCCCGCCATGTCTTGGACGGACTTAGGCGCCCAGTTCTGCTTCGTGCTGGGCTTCGGCGTGCTCTTCGCTCTGGCCTTCGTGCCGCCCGCGCCCGTCGGGAAGCCCTTCTACCGGATGATGGCGGGGACCGCAGCGCTCTCGCTCGCGGTCGGCGCCTCCCTGCCCCCCCTCGCTGAGACCCGCGCGTGGTCTGATCACGACCTGGTCTACGGCTGGGTCTCCACTGCCGCCGCGCTCAGCTGCATGCGCCAGCCCCTGGGCAAGTCCTGGTGGATCGGTCTGGGGCTCGCCCTCGCCGCCGCCGGGTGCGCGACGAGCCTCACTGTCCCCGTCGGGGTCCTCCAAGCGACCGCCCTGACTACGGGCGCGGTCGCTGGCGCCGTCGGCCTCGCGATGGTGCTCGGGCACTGGTACCTGACCGTGCCGAAGCTGAAGGTCGAGCACCTCATCCGGCTGAACAAGGTCTGCAAGTGGTGCATGGTCGCCTCCCTCCTGATGGTCGCCCTCACCTGCGTCGCCTACAAGGGAGAGATCATCGCCGCAGACGCGCGACCGCTCTTTGGCCCGTGGGGTTGGTTCTTCCTCGGCACGCGGCTCACGGTCGGCTTGATCATCCCCTTCGTCTTCGCGTGGATGGTGGACGGCTCTCTCAAGCTGGGTAACACTCGCTCCGCCACCGGGATCCTCTACGCCTCGACGGTCCTCGTGCTCATAGGTGCGGCGATCTCCATCTCTCTGCAACAGTCCTACGGCGTCCCGCTCTAAGCTCTCCCCTCGCATGACAGCCCCTCAGGAAAGCACGACGCCCAAGAGCTCACGCAAGCTCTCGGTCCGCATCGCCTGTGACTGCGGCTACTTCACACAGACGAAGGTGCTCCCTGGAGAGTCCGCCGTACGCGCGCTCCCGTGCGAGCACTGCGGAGCGGAGCTCCAGCTCAAGGGTCTCGAGGCCGATCCCCGCGCCGTGGACGACGCCGGCGGCATCTGGTCCTGCTGTGTCTGCGCGCACCCCGAGCTCTTCACCCGCCGAGACCTCCCGCAGAAGCTAGGCATCGGCGTCGTCGTCATAGCGGCCGTCCTCGCCCCGTCCACGAACTACCTGAGCCTCGTCGCCGCCGCGCTCATCGACTGCGCCCTCTACTTCCTCATGCCCAGCGTCGCGACCTGCTATGTCTGCCTCTCAGAGCACCGCGGCTACGGCCCCGAGCCGACACACCCGAGGTATGACCCTGAGATCGCAGACCGCGTCCGCTTCGGAGACAAGGCGGTCATGGGCGCGCCCATGCGCGAGGGCGGGACAGCGAACGCCCCTGAGCCACACCACTGAGCCAGCCGCGCCTCAGAAGCTGAGCGACATCCCGACGCCCCACCAGCTGATGTCGTCGGAGTCGTCGAAGCCGTCTCGGCTCTCTTTGAGTTGACCGAGGTGGAACTTCATGTCGTGGCCGTCGACGTAGTAGTTGAGGCCCATGTAGAAGTTCTTCCGGTCATAGTCCACGTCGGCGGGGTCCCCCGTGTTGGTGAAGCCAGCGCCCCGGGTGTCGTCAAAATCCTCCCACCGGACGGCCAGCTCAACCAGGTCCGGGATGAACATGTAGGTGCCTGTGAGGGTGACCGGGTGCGTGCCGCCGCGTCGCTCTCCCCAGATGAAGTTGCCAGGATCAGGAGACCACGGCCCGACGCCCTCCTCTTCGTCGTAGTCACCGCCGTAACCGAGCCACTCGCAGGAGAGGCTGTAGCGGCCACTGATGTAGTGGAGCTCGAGCGCGCGCGCGATGCCGCTGCCCAAGGAGTCCTCGTTCGAGACAGCGACGGCCCCCCAGAAGCGCGACTTGAAGTCAGACCGCAGCGCGCCCTCCCAAGGCATCGCGCCGAGCCCGGTGAAGTCATAGGTGAAGCGCAGAGTCGCCATGTGCTCTGAGGGATCCAGGACCCCGTCCTGGATCGCTGCGGCCCAGCCGAGGTCTCCTTGGGTCCCCTCAGCGCTGACCCCAGGGGAGCGCACGCTATAGAAGACGCCGTTTCGGGTGCGGGCGGGGAAGAGCAGGCGGTCCCCGTCCAGCAAGCTGCTCGACAAGAAGGGCGCGCGGAAGCTGCCGAGGGTCACCTTGGCATCCAAGGACTCGTCGAAGGCGGAGTCGTGAGAGATGTAGGCGTCCTGCAAGCTGAGCTGGGAGTCCAGCGCGTCCACATCGACGCGCCAAGAGAAGTCCTTGATGCCGCCCCTGAGGCGCAAGCGCGCGTGATCGATCCTTGTCCCTAACTCAGAGTTCGCTACCGGTGAGCCGCCCGTGGCGTCCAAGCGGGTGGCGCGCAAGAAGCCGTCGACCGCTACGCTGGCGGAGTCATCGCCCGACATCAGAGAGAGCGAGCGGGCGAGCTCTTCGGGAGAGAGCTGCTCCGAACCCGAGGGGAGCTCTGAAGCGAGCGGGAGGGTGAGGAGGAGTGCGCAGGTCCAGGAGAGGGTCATGATCGCGGCGGGTGGGGGCTCAGGAGATGCCTGGAGGTCTTCATGGAAGATGCCTTGTTCTTCGTGGCGGGGAAAGCGCGGCGGTCAGAAGGAGAAGGAGACGCCTGCCTGGAGGAGGGTGCTGCTGTCTGCGGCGCCTCCCTCATCCACGCGGCCAAGCTCAACGCTCCAGCGTGAGGAGCGCGTCTGTTGATATCTGGTCAGCGCGACGGTCAGTCGCTCTTGAAGCTCGTCATCTTCGAGGCGGAGGCCAGTCTCCACTCTTGGCGCCACCAAGTAGGTCATGGAGGCGCTCCAGGGGCTCGAGTCGCCTACGTCAGCGTCATTGTCGAGGACCTCGAAGGCAGCTGACATGTTGTCGTAGGTCCAGAAGGCCTCAAAGGCCGCCCTGCGCCCTCCAGCGAAGCTGCTGTCATCCTGGAACGCACCAGCGATCGTGAGCGTAGGGGTCTCAGGAGCCCCCCAGACGCCCTCTGTGCCCTCTATTACACCTCCACCGATCAGATGGACCGCGACGCGCGCGGTACCCGTGAGGCCCTCTGAGGCACCGTTCGAGCCGTCCTGGAGCGAGAACCACCAGTCCAGGCGTTGGCCCCGCCCCGAGAGCTGGAAGCCGTCCAACCAGCCTGAGGTGTCTCCCACGAGGCTCCGGTCCCAGAAGACCAGGCGCTCGCGCTCGATCAGCCGGCTGCGGGTCAGAGGCGTCTCAAAGCGACCCAGGATCGCTGTCATGCCTCTGAGCTCCGTGCCTAAGTGGGCGTCGAGGAAGTCTGGAGCGTCTCCAACGGTCTCTAGCTCCAGCTGCACGAAGGCGTGCTCTGTGGGGACGAACAGACGCAGCCTCGCCGCGTCGAGGGAGAGGGGGTCCGCGCTGTCCTGCGTGCGGATCCGCGGGCCGAAGTAGCCAGAGAGCGCGGGCTCGTCAGCGCCGCCTCCGCCCTGAGTCGAAGGCTGAGCTGCGCCGACGAGGGCTAGAGAGAGGAGCGCGGTGGTGATCATGGTGATGTGCAAGGATGAGAGAGACGCCTACCCGCGCGACCCATCACGCGGGTGGGGCGCGGTCCGCGCCGCCCTAGAAGCTGACGAGGAAGCCGGCGGAGATCCGCTGATCCTCGGAGCCGTTCGCGTCGTAGTCGTCGCCGTCGTCAAACTG
>JAKVCE010000146.1 GCA_022447405.1 Planctomycetota bacterium
CAAATTCAGAGAGAAAGCCTGTCCCTCCGCCCCCGGGATGGACTCTTGGAGGCAGAATGAACTGTGGAATGAAAGGCACAAAGACACCCCTCCTGAGCCTCCTCGCAGGTCTCTCGATCGCGGCTTCGGCCAGCGCGCAGCAGTTTCAGTATCAGCCGGGGATGATCCCCGGGACCCCTCGCTGGTCCGAGGGCGTCGAGGCCTGCGACGTGGACCTAGACGGGGACCTGGACCTCTTCTTCGCCGACGGCGACGGCTTCTCCAGCCCCGGGACTCAGCGGCAGAACGTCCTCGTCATCAACCAGCTCATTGAGACGGGCTTCATCGGCTTCACAGACGAGAGCCTCGCGCGCCTCGGCGCGCGCACCTCCAACGCCAAAGGCGTCAGCTGCGCCGACGTCGACGGGGACGGCTGGCCTGACGCGCTGTATGCGAACGGCTTCAACACGGACCCGCCCTTCCTCTACATGAACCGGGGCGTCACCCAGGCGGGCTACTTCGACGAGGAGGGCAACGCCCGGGGCCTCACCACCAACTTGAACTCGGCAGCAGGCCAGTTCGGCGACCTCGATGATGACGGCGACCTCGACTTAATCCTCTGTGATGCTGGTCCGTCGCTCTTGTCTGCGCCGGGTGGCAAGCCGCGCCTCTATCGGAACAACGGCTTCGGTCACTTCACCGAGGATGCTGCGGCGCTGAACGCGCCCACCAAGCGCGCCCATATGGACGTGCAGCTCGTCGATGTTGACGGTGACTGGGACCTCGACTTCGTCGGCCTCTGCCGCTCTGGCAACGTGGGTGGCAACCACTACTTGATGTTGAACGACGGCGTCGGGCACTTCACGGACGCCTCCAACCTCATCCCCAGCGGCTCCGCCTCGACCTACGAGGGCGAGGTCGCTGACCTCGACGGAGACAAAGACCTCGACCTCTTCCTCGTGAGCCTCTCTGGCTACCAAGAGGGAGCGGTGCGAAATGACCTCGTCCCTACCGGCAGCCTCGGCTTCACCAACCAGGGGCCGCTCCAAGGGAGCTACGACGACAACGAGATCGCCCTGTGCGACTACGACAACGACGGCGACTTCGACGCCTTCGTCGGGTCACTCTCGAATCGAGAGCGCCTGTGGCGTAACGACGGCGGCCTCTCCTTCACGAACCAGCACGCCCAGATCCAAGCGGTGAGCGACTCGACCCTCGACTGCACCTTCGCGGACATCGACAACGACGGCGACTACGACCTCATCACGGCGCAGGGCGAGTCCAACCCAGCGCAGTATGTGAACAAGGTCTATGAGAACACGGGCGCTGCGGACACCTTGGCCCCCGAGATCGTCTCGGTGCGAGAGGCTGAGCTCTCTGGCGCGTGGTACATCCGCGCGAAGGTCTCTGACCAAGTGCTCGATGACGGCGTGGACTACGTCACGGGCCGCTGCGTCTACGTCCCTTACGCGCCCGCAGACGGTATCTATGTCGTCTCCGTCACGGACACAGACTTCAGCCCCGCCTCGCTCACCATCCATGTCGGCGAGACGGTGGCCTTTGAGAACACGACGTCGAGCTGGCAGGCGGTCGAAGGGACGACCGCGCCTTACCTCTTCTCCTCCGATGTCATCCAGCCCAGCAACATGTGGCATCGGAACTTCGTCTCACCTGGGACCTACGCCTACACGAACCCCTTGAACGGAGCGACCGGCGAGATCGTCGTCGTGGGTGTGGTCGAAGAGGTCGCGGGCTTTAAGTCTGGTGGTGGTCAACACCGCTTCATCGTCCCGACCTCGGCTGGGCTCACATACGAGCTCTTGTTCACGGACTATCAAGGGAACGTGTCTGCGTCGGACGCTTACGGTGCAGGGGGCATGCCCTTCCCGAGCTTCTGCTTCGGAGACGGCACCGGCGCGCCGTGCCCCTGCGGCAACATCGGCGGCCCCGGACGAGGCTGCGCGAACAATGGCCCGTTCATGCAGGGCGCTCTCATGCAGGCCTCCGGTTCACAGTCTGTCAGCGCGGACTCTCTCTTGCTTGCCACTTTGAACCTCGTCCCGAACCAGCCGGGCCTCTACTTCCAGGGCAACAACGCTGTGGCAGGAGGGCTGGGGACGGCCTTCGGTGACGGCTTACGCTGCGTCGGTGGCGGGGTCGTTCGCCTTGAGGTGGCCTTCGCTGACGCGGGCGGCGTCTCCTTCACGACGGTCGGGATCGCCTCCAAGGGCGGCGTCCAGGCAGGAGATGTGAAGCGCTATCAGCTCTGGTACCGCAGCCCGGGCCCGACCAGCGCCTGTGGCTTCACCTTCAACCTCACCAACGGCGTCGAGGTCTGGTGGGGCCCCTGAGGTTCCGCGCGGCTTGAGGGGCTATGCTCAGTCGGTGATCACGCTCCTGCTCATTCAGGCGCTCGCCGCCGGTGACGAGCTCTTCGTCGAGGTGACCCCAGAGGCTCTGCTCGCGCATCCGACCACCTGCGGCTCGGAGGAGAAGGACTGGATCATTGAGGTGAACGGAGGCGGCCTCATCGTCGAGGACTTCAACGGGGACGGACACCTAGACCTCGTCGTGGTGGACGGCTCGACCGTCGAGCGCGCGCGCGCTGGTGAGGCGGGGGAGCCGCCGAGGCTCTACCTCGGTGACGGAGCCTGCGGCTTCACCAAGGCTGGCGAGGCTTGGGAGATGAGCGGCGGGCGCTGGGGGATGGGCGGCGCGGCAGGAGATCTCAACAACGACGGCTTCACAGACCTCGTCGTGACGCAGTGGGGCCCGGACCGAGTGTTCTTGAATGAGGGGGGCGCGGGCTTCCGTGAGATCACCGAGGAGGCTGGTCTCGTCGGTGCGCGTTGGGGCGCGTCGGCTGCCCTCCTCGACTACGACGCTGACGGCAAGCTGGACCTCGCAGTGGTGAACTACCTCGCCTTCGATCCGGATGAGGTCAAGCGCCGCGGTGAGGGCTGCGCTTGGAAGGGACACGACGTCATGTGCGGTCCTGAGGGGCTCATCCCGGTTCACGATCAGCTCTACCGCGGGCTCGGCGATGGGCGCTTCGAGGACGTGACCCTCGCGGCGGGCTTCGCGCCGGAGTCAGCTGGGTACGGTCTCGGCGTCATGACCCTCGACTTCGACGGCGACGGCTGGACGGACCTCTACACGGCGAATGACTCGACCCCGAACCACCTCTGGCGAAACCAGGGTGACGGGAGCTTCAAGGAGATCGCTTGGCGCCATGGTGTCGGGCACGACGCGAACGGGAAGGAGCAGGCCGGGATGGGGATCGCCTGCGCGGACGCGAACGGGGACGGCCTCCCGGACCTCTTCGTCACGAACTTCTCTGGTGAGAACAACGCGCTCTACCTCTCACGCAACGGGCGCTTTCGCGAGCGCTCACACGCTGTGGGCCTCGGCGGCGCGAGCTTGAGGAGGCTCGGATGGGGGACGAGCTATGGCGACTTCGACCTCGACGGACGGCTCGACCTCTTCGTCCTGAACGGGCACGTCTACCCGCAAGCTGATCAGCCGGGGACGGACACGAGCTATGCGCAGCCGGACCAGGTGTTCCTTCAAGGTGAGGGTGGCCGCTTCGAGGAGGTCGCCTTTGGTGGTGAGGAGCGCGTGAGCCGCGCTGGAGTGAGCGCCGATCTGGACGGAGACGGTGACCTCGACCTCATCGCGCTTGAGCTCGGCGGTCCAGCGAGGGTCTGGGAGAACACGAGCGCTAGCAGTGAGGCTTCGGCCGCGGCTTGGCTTGGCGTGCGCCTCGCAGGGAGCACAGGACATGGAGCGAAGGTCGAGCTCGAGTACGAGGCGGGGAAAGAGCGCATCTCGCTCGCTCGTTTCGCGCGCACGGCAGGTGGTTTTCAGGCGGGCTGTCCCCTGACTTGCCACTTCGTCGCCGCGGGTTGGAGCGGAGAGGGAGCGGCGACCTTGCGGGTCCACTGGGTCGGCGGAGCGGAGAGCGAGCTGAGCTTGGAAGAGCTCGGGCGCTGGATCACGCTGAGCCCGCCAGCGGAGGGGTCGAAGTGAGTCCTTTCGCGGCGCTGCTCTTGGCCTTGCTCCCTCAGGACAGGGCGCAGGTCTTGGATCGTTCGCCGACGGAGTGGAGTGAGGCGCCAGCGGATCACTGGGTGAGCTGGGACCCCAAAGCGCCGGCGCCCTCGGCGGTGGAGGCTCGGGTCGCCCTCGACCGCGCCCTCGAGTCCGCGCAGCGCGGAGACCTCGTCTCCTCCCTCGCTGGCTGGTTTGAGCTCTTGGAGGTCGAGCCGGAGTACCCGCCCGCGCTCTACCAGGCGGGGGTGATCTACTTCCGGCTCCGACGCTACTCAGACGCCGCGGTCGCCTTTGAGCGCTACCTGAAGGTCGCCCCGCACCGTGCCGGGGACACGCGCGCCCTCGGACATTGCCACTACTCCTTGGGTCGCTACGAGCAGGCGGCGGAGCACTACGAGCGAGTCCTCGAAGTTGGCGAGACGCCAGGGCTGCGCTTCGGGCTCGCGCTCGCGCGCATGCGACTCGGCGAAGAGGACGCGGCCCTCGCTGGTCTAGAGCGGGTGGTCGAGCTCAAGTCAGATCACCTCGAAGCCCACACCTGGCTCGGGCAGCTGCACTTTGACGCAGGGCGGACGGCGGAGGCCCGCGCAGCCCTCGAGCGCGCGCAGGCTCTCGACCCCTTCGCGCCGCGACCGTGGTTCCTCTCCTCCAGAGTCCTCCTGGAGGCGGGCGAGGAGGAGGCAGGGCTGAAGGCGCACGAGCGCTTCAAGACCTTGGACGCCGTCGCTCAGGAGGTGCGCACCCTAGAGGGGAGGCTCCTCTTCAAGCCGCAGCAGCCAGCGGTTCATCGACGCATCGTCGAGCTGCACGCGAGCGCAGGAGACATCGGCCGCGTCAAGGGCGCGCTGCGTCGCTGGGAGGCGCTGAACCCTGAGGGAATTCAGGCGCGCGTCGTGGGCCTGGAGGCTTGGAACAGCTTGGGGAGAAGAGCGGAGGCGGCGGCGACAGCAGAGGTCCTCGCGGCGATCGCAGGCGACTCTGCCGGGGCGTGGGCTGTGCTCGCGCGCCACTACCGCGCCACTCGAGAGCGGGTGCTGCAGGTCCAAGCGGAGGAGCGGTGGCGCGCTCTCCGCGCCGCGCAGGCGCAAAGCTCTGGGGACTGAGAGGTCCGGTGAATGAGGCGAGCCGCGCCGGCAGGCGACCGGCGCGGCTCCAAGGAAGCGATTGGCGAAGCCAGGATGGAGAGCGCGGCTCTCCGGTACACGCCGCGGGCCGTGTCTCCCGCGGTGCGGTTCGTTTTATGCGGACTCTTTGCCCTTGTTCTTGCGGGGGCGGCGGCCGCCGCGGTTCTTGCGGGCGTCGAGGTGCTCGCGGAAGTGGTCCCAGTCGTCAGGGCTGTAGAGCCGGACGCGCTCGCCACAGCTGACGCACCAGGAGGTGTCGAGGCCCATGAGGTAGTTCACGTAGTCGTTGCAGTTGTCGCAGAACTTCTTGTCGCTGTAGTAGTCGGGTCTTTCCATGGTGTTTATCGGCGGTGTGGGTCCTTCGGGGTCTTGCCCTCCCTGGCGGGACACCTGGATAGAGCAATCGGATTGCCAAGCTTTAGTAGCTGTTCATTCGAAGTCGCAAATGGTTAAAGGGCATGACTTTGGGGCGATGGGATGTCTTCTGGCGTCTCGTATTGAGCTCAGGGGGTGTCGATTCAGATGAACAACCCCGCGCATGCGGGCGTAAACGGGTTTTCCTCACCCGCATGGGCTCCCTGGCGCTCGCCGCGACCCTCTCCCCTTGGAACGGGCGCTGGGAGGCCGCAAGGGGCGATGTTGTGGAATCTCAACACCTGCCCAGATGTTGATCCAATGCAACGCCCCAGGGCGGGTCAGTCGCAGCGCTCTAGGGCAGCGCGGAGCTCACGCTGGACCCACAGCTCGCTGTCTGTGTTTGAGGCCTCCTCGAGCGCGCGCCTCGT
>JAKVCE010000147.1:0-3571 GCA_022447405.1 Planctomycetota bacterium
ACGCTCTTGGAGGCTGAGGCCTTGGCCAAGCGCGCGGGTGGCCCTGAGGCGGCGCTGCACGTCGCCATGGGGGACCTGTTCTTTGAGGCTTACCGCGAGGTGGCTGACGCGCAGATCTCCGCTGAGGCGAGGTACAGGGAGGCGCTGGACCTCGCCCCCGGTCAGGCCGACGCGCTCTTAGGCCTCTTCCGATTGAGGCGGGTGAACTGGAAGAAGTCGAGAGAGCCCGCTGCTGAGGTGATGGCTCGGGCCCTTGAAGAGAACCCTCGCTCGGTGGAGGTCCTCTTGGCAGCTTGCGCTTACGACCTGGAGGACGGGAAGCTCCCCAGCGCCCGCGCGCGGCTGGCTGAGCTCGACGCCCTCGCTGGCGGGAGGCGCGAAGCCAAGACCATGCACGCCGCCCTCGCTTGGGTTGAGCACCGGCGGGAGCGCTGCCTCGAGCTCTTGGAAGAGCTCTCTCTGGTGGACCCCGGCGACTCGCGTCCGGAGCGGGAGGTGGGCAGGCACCTCGTCGAGCTCTACCGATTTGCTGAGGGTGTGCCCTTCCTCGAGCGCGCCGTCGAGCGGGACGCCGACGACTTTGAAGCTTGGACGCAGCTCGGCCGCGCCCTCGCCAACTCTGGTGATGAAGACGGCGCGCGCGAGGCGCTCCAAGAGGCCCAGCGGGCCGCCGGTCTTCGGCAGGACGCTTGGCGGAACAACACCGCCCTCGTCTTGGAGCGGATGCTCACAGACCAGACCGAGAGCGAGCACGGGGACTTGATCTTCGCCTGGGCGCCGGACGCCGCCGAGGTCTTTGAGACCTATCTCGTGCCCTTCTACGTTGAGGCGCGAGAGGAGCTCGCCGTGCGTTATGGCTACACGCCTCCCCCTGTGCGGATTGAGGTCTTCAGGGAGCTCGGTGACTTCTCTGTGCGCTCTACGGGCTTCGAGGGCTTCCCCGCGCTGGGCGTCTGCTTCGGTCCCGTCGTGACGAGCGTCTCCCCGCTCTCTGCCATGCGCGGCCGCTTCTCCTGGGCGCGCACCGCCTTCCACGAGTTCTCCCACGTGATCCACCTGGGCTTGTCCCAGAACCGCTGCCCGCGCTGGATCACTGAGGGCATCGCTACCTGGGAGGAGGTCAACCGTGACGCTAGCTGGACGCGCAACATGCGACGGGAGCTCATCGATTCCCGCGCGAACGGCGACCTGATCCCTGTGCGTGAGCTCAACCGCGCCTTCCGGGGTCCGCGCATTCTCTTCGGCTACTACCAGGGCGGCTTGCTCGTGGAGATGCTCGTGCGCGACCACGGCTTCCGTCCGCTCGTGAAGATCTTGGAGGCCTTCAACCGTGGTCGGGACCTAGACGGCGCCTTCCGTGAGGTCTTTGACGTGAGCCCGGAGGAGGTGGACGCGCGCTTCAGAGAGTTCGTGGACGAGAAGATTGCGGGCCTCAATATCGAGCCTCGCTGGACGGCGAGGACCCTGGTCCGGCTCCGGCTCGAGACGCCGAGCACGCCGCCCTCGGATGAGGCTGGCAAGCGCGCTTGGCAGCGCGACGTGAGCACGCAGGCTTGGGGCGCTTGGCAGGCTCGGCGGCGCGTGGACGCTGAGGACGCGCTCCGGCGCCTCCGTGACGCTGGGTTGCAAGGGCCGCGAGCCCTCTTCCTGCAAGCCGAGATGGCGCTCTCCGAGAGGGATCCCCGCGAGGCTATCCGCCTCTGGCGGCGCGGCCTGAAGGCCGGCGGAGAGGACTTCCGCGTGCGGGTTGGCTTGGGGCGAACGCTCTCTGGCTTAGGTGAGGAGGAGGAGGCGCTCGAGCACTATCAAGTCGCTGAGGCGCTCTTCCCCGGCTTCGATGAACCCTCTATGGCCGCTGAGCTGCTCGTGTCCGAGCTTCACTCAAAGGCTGGGCGTGACGAGGAGGCGATGGAGGCTAAGGAGCGCAGGCTGCGCTGGGACGTGGGGAACTACAGCGCCCGCCGCGAGCTGGCCCGATGGCACGCTGACGCTGACCGCTGGGAAGAGGTCGCTGAGCTCTTGAGGCAGGCTAATGAGGTGGACCCTTTCTCCAGGAGCCACCACATGGAGTGGGCCGCAGCGCTCGCCGAGCTCGGCCGTTGGGAGGCGGCGTTGCGGGAGTGGCAGGTCGCGCCGAAGGTCCCCGCGGAGCTGAACCTGGAGTCTCAAGAGCCGATGAGCAACGAGGAGCGCTCCGTCTGCCTCGCCGGTCAGGCCCGCGCGCTGAAGGAGCTCGGGCGGGAGGGAGAGGCGCGGGACCGGGCCGCCGAGGCGCTCGGTTACGACTCGGGCAACGAAGAGGCCGAGGAGCTCTTGGAAGAGCTCGACGGCTGAGGCTTCGTGACCACAGCGAGCATCCAGCCGCGGAGCGGCGCGAGGAGCTCCGTGGCGCAGGTGAGCTTCTCGTAGGCTGAGGCTGCGAGGAAGAGGACGGGGTTGAACTGGAAGTAGCAGGGGTACTGGCTCAAGAATCGGACCGACTCAGCCTCGAGGCCGTGCGCGCTCGAGAGTCGGCGAACGGCGCCGCGCGTGTTGCACTGATAGTGCGCGGGGAAGACGTCCTCCTCTTCGCGTCCCTCGGTGAAGCGGACGATCACAGGGTGGAGCCGGTTGGGGATGGCCATCGAGATGAGGGAGGCGTAGTCCCAGAGGCTCGGGGTCAAGAAGACGTAGCTCCCGCCTGGGCGGAGGATGCGCTGCGCTTCGCTGAAGACGGCGTCCGCGTCCTCGACATGCTCCATCACGGCCCGGGAGTAGGCCACGTCCACGGACTCGTCCTCTAGGCCCGTGTTCCCCGCGTCCGCGTTGTGGATGTCGATGCCATCCGGCAGATCTTCCACGCGAAAGTCCACGAGGTCGATACCCCAGAGGCGCTCCACATCCCCCAGGAAGTGCCGCAGGAGGGGGGCCGTGCGACCGCAACCGATCTCAAAGAGGGTGTGGTGGGGCGCGATGCGCCTGCGCACCTCTCGCTCGAGGACATCGTATGGGTGGATGTCATCGCCATAGATGCGGTCCCGCAGGCGGTCGGTGAGGGTGGGAGAGTCAGTCACGATGGAGCGATGTCTGTCGCTGGAGGCTAGGATGCTTCCATGGATGGGCCGCAGCAAGAGCGAGGGACCGGGCGTTTCCTGATCCTGGACGGGATCGACGGATGCGGCAAGAGCACCCAGGCCATGGTGCTCCTCAGGGCCCTCGCGGATCAGGCAGCGAGGGAGGGTCGGCCAGAGCCGATTCACCTGCGCGAGCCAGGTAGCACCGCCCTCGGCGAGCGCCTGAGAGCCCTCCTCTTAGACGGAGAGGCCGAGATCGGCCCTGCGTCTGAGGTGCTCTTGTTTGCCGCAGCCAGGCGCCAGCTCCTGAGTGAGCGCGTAGAGCCGGCGCTCCGAGAGGGCAGGGATGTCGTCTGCGAGCGCTTCCACCCGGCGACCTTGGCCTATCAAGCCCACGCCGGGTCTCTGGACTTCGCAGAGGTGTTGGGCCTCCTCTCGGAGTGGGCCGGAGACCCCGCACCAGATCTCTGCGTCGTGCTGGAGGTCGACCCCGACCGCGCGGCGGCGCGGCGAGGGGC
>JAKVCE010000147.1:3581-5925 GCA_022447405.1 Planctomycetota bacterium
GGGCTGAGGAGGATCGGATCGAAGCGCGCGGGTTGGAGTACCAGCGCAGCGTGGCCGACGGCTTCCGGCGCTGTGTTCAGGAGATTAGCTGGGTCGTGTGTGTCGACGGAGAGGGGAGCGTCGATGAGGTCGCTGCGAGGGTGATGCAGGAGGTGAGTCGTGGGGCTTGAGCGGCCGGAGGGGCATGAGGTCCAGCTCGAAGGGCTGTGGGCTGCGGCGAAGGCTGACCGCCTCCCTCATGCGCTCTTGTTCACTGGAGCTGACGGGATCGGTAAGCACATGGCTGCGAAGTGGTTCCTCGCGGGCCTCTTCTGTGAGCGTGGACCTGCAGAGCCCTGTGGTGAATGCGGCGCTTGCAGGCGCCTCGCGGCAGAGAGCTTTGGTGACCTCTTTGTGATCGACCCTGAGGCTGATGGGGTGGATCGAATCCAGGTTGGGAGGATCGCGCGCCGGGAGCAAGAGGACGGCGGCTGCTTGGAGGAGTTCCTGTCTCTGCGTCCAGCGGAAGGCGGCTGGCGTGGGGTCATCCTTAGAGACGTGGAGCGCGCTACGCGGAGTGCGGAGAACGCCCTCTTGAAGACCCTGGAGGAGCCGGGCGAGGCTTGCTGCATCATCCTGGTGAGCGCGCATCCTTCGCGGCTCTTGGACACGGTTCGGAGCCGCTGCGTGCAGGTGGGCTTTGAGTCGCCGACGCGTGAGACCTGCGCCGGCGTGCTCATGGACGCTGGCTTTGACGCAGCGACGTCTAAGCAGGTCTCTCGTTGGGTCTCCTCAGCCCCTGGGCGCGCCTTGCGATGGGCGAGGCGCTCTGCCTCTTCGGAGCGAGCGCTCTTGGTGGAGGTCTTGCATGGAGCTGTGGACGCTCTTGACGCTAGCCCCAGGGTCCTCGCGCTCGAGGGAGATCTGGGGGAGGGGACCCCCGCTGCGCTCGCCCGCAGGCGCGCCGCTGGGTTCGTGGACCTCGCTGTTGAAGTCATGAGGGACCTCGCTCGCTCGGGCGCAGGGCTCCCGGCGGCAGACTTGCCACATGGTGACCTCCCTGAGGCGCTCTTGAGTCGCCCAGGCTTGAGCGGCGCTGCGCGGCGAGGCTCAGAGACCTTGTGGCGAGCGCGCAGAGAGCTAGACTCAAACTTGGCCCCCGAGGCGGTCCTCGACCGCGCCCTCTCGCAGCTGCAAGAGGTGTTCACGGGGGCAGCAGCTCCGAGCTAGCGCGCCGGACCGAGACTCAGTGATGCCCAGCGACCCCCTGCATAAGATCGCAGCCGAAGACGGCCGATACGCACCAGCGGCCTATCAGTTCGTCTTCGAGTCCTTAGAGCCAGCGGTGAAGATCGCGGGCCGCGAGAACTGCGAGGGTCAAGATCGCCACGTCACTGGGCAAGAGCTCTTGCAGGGCCTGCGGGCCCACGCGTCGGACACCTTTGGGCCTATGGCTGCGCACGTTTGGCGCTCTTGGGGTCTCTCTCGGACGGTGGACTGGGGCGAGATCGTCTTCGTCCTCGTGGACGCTGGGATGCTGAATCGCCAAGAGTCAGACTCAATCGAAGACTTCCGCGAGGGCTTCGATTTCGATGAGGCCTTCGTTGAGGGCTATGAGCTCAAGCTGCCGCCTGAGATCTCAGCTAAGCCCTCTGGCGGCTCGGGGGAGTGAGCCCACGGGGACGGGGCTCGGTGTTGTCCTCGGGGTCAGGCGGACCCTAGAGTGAGCCCATGAAGACGCCCGATCGTCCGCGACAGAGCAGCTTGCTCCTCAACCTCGCCTGCCTCGTCGTCCTCGTGGCGGGGCTCAAGGCCTCGGGGAGCGTGCTGCTCCCGTTCCTCCTCTCCATCTTGATCGCCGTGCTGGCGATGCCGCTTGTGCGTTGGCTCCAGGGGAGGCGGGTCCCTGGCGCGCTCGCTGTGGGGCTGACGGTCGTGATCCTCATGGCCCTCTTTATGGGCTTCGGGGTGGTCGTCGGCACCAGCGTGAATGACTTCAGCGAGAAGCTCCCTGAGCATCAGGCCGCGGTTCAGGCCAAGCTTGATCAGCTGGGGACTGACTTTGACCTTCCAGAGGTGGGCGAGTGGTTTGACCCCGGGGCGGCGATGTCCTTCGCTGGACAGGTTCTCAATGAGCTCGTGGGGGTCGTGTCCAACCTCTTCCTCATCCTGCTGACGACTGTCTTCATCCTCCTGGAGGCGGCTGGGGTGCCGGCGAAGCTTCGCTCGGCCTTCCCTGGCGATGAGGACCCGTTGGAGAAGGCCAGCGCGGTCGGCCGAAGCGTCCAAGCCTACTTAGGGGTCAAGACCTTGATGAGCCTCGGGACCGGGGTCTGCGTCACGGTGATGGTGGGGGCCTTAGGGC
>JAKVCE010000148.1 GCA_022447405.1 Planctomycetota bacterium
CGAAGCGCGCGCTGGCGTCTTTCACACGCCGCATGGCTCCATCCAGACGCCCGCCTTCCAACCGGTGGGGACACGCGGGACGGTGCGCGGGGTCCTGCCGCGTGACTTGCGCGAGGTCGGCTCCCAGATCCTCCTCGCCAACACCTACCACCTCCACCTGCGACCTGGCGAAGAGACCGTCCGCGCCCTTGGTGGGCTGCACTCCTTCATGGGATGGGACGGCCCCATCCTCACGGACTCTGGCGGCTACCAAGTCTTCTCCCTCGCTGACGCCTGCGAGGTCGACGAGGACGGCGTCACCTTCCAATCCATCGTGGACGGCAGCTCGGTCCGCTTCACCCCTGAGCGCGCGGTGGAGATCCAAGCGGCCCTCGGAGCTGACGTGCAGATGGCCTTCGACCACTGCCCCGCTGACCCCCTCGATCGGAGCATGGTCGCGGCCGCCACCGACCGCACCCACCGCTGGCTCGAGCGCTGCGTCCAGCGGCACGAGGAGCTCGGCGGCACTGAGCGCGGGCAGGCCCTCTTTGGCATCGTGCAAGGCGGCGCCTTCGAAGACCTCCGCGAAGCCTCCGTCGACGCCGTCTGCTCGCACGAGCTCGTCGGCTACGCGGTCGGCGGCGTGAGCGTGGGCGAAGACCCGGAGGCGATGCGCACCGCGGTCAGCGCGAGCGCGCCGCGCCTGCCCGCCTCGAAGCCCAGGTACCTGATGGGAGTCGGGACCCCCGAGGACTTCTTCGACTCGGTCGAGCGAGGCATCGACCTCTTCGACTGCGTGACCCCGACGCGCAACGCCCGCAACCACACAGCCTTCACCAGCCAAGGACGCGTGAACCTGCGCAACGAGGGCTTCCGTGAGGACCCCCGCCCCTTGGACCCCGCCTGCGACTGCGTCGCCTGCACCCAGTTCAGCCGCGGGGTCCTGAGGCACCTCTGCAAGATCAACGAGATGCTGGCAGGGACGCTGCTCTCCCTGCACAACCTGCGCCTCTTCCACACCCTCCTCGCGTCCATGCGAGAAGCGATCTCCGAAGGGCGCCTCGCGGCGCTCCGCGCAGAGGTTCTCCCAGCCATGACCCGACGGGTCGGGCCGGGAGAGCTAGATCAGGCCTGAGGGCCTCTGGGCTAGCGCTTCGAGCGTCCGGAGAGGACCTCGATCGAGCGCAGATCGCAGCTGAGCTTCCCAGCGCCGACCTCACCGCTCACTCGCCCAGCGACGCCGACCTCGTACCCCTCGTACATGCTGAGGTCATAGCGACCGCTCGAGCACTCGATGAGGCAGGACTCCTTGCCGCCGAAGCGCAGGTACCAGCTCATGCCGCCGCTGGGGTTGGGGCGTGCCTCGACCCAACCGCGCGCGTCATAGCGACCCCTGAGGGGGGTGTCCTCTGAGTTTCGGCGCTCCAGCTCAGCGAGGCGCTCGCTCTCACGCTGCTCTCGGTCGGCACGCTCCTTCTCGAGCTTGCGCTGCAGCTCCTCAATGCTCGCGTAAGCGTCCGCTTGGATCATGCCGTTCTTGGCGGCCACCGCGACGGGGCTGCCCTTGGGCGCGGTCTCGAGGAGTGAGGAGAAGATAGCCTTCGCCTCAGCGTAGCGTGGCGGAGACTCGTTCATCATGCGCCGCGCGCGGACGAGCTCACCCTCGGTCCCCTGGTCTGCTTCGACGGGCTGATCCTCCGTGGTCTCTTCGTTCTTGGCTGCGCCCATAGCCTCGTTGATCTCAGCCCACGTGCCCGTCCAGGTCGCATCAGCTTGCGCCTGGTCGGGGGCCTGCGTGATAGCGCTCGTGCGGGCCCAGCCATGCACATTCATGGGAGTGCGGATCTGGATCCAGTCCTTCTCAAAGGCGACGCTCGGATCATTACGGCTGACGATGCGCACCACGTCTCCAACGTAGAGCTTCTGCATCATCGGAAAGCTCTTAGAGCCCGTGGAGGCCATCGGGCGCATGTTGACCCCGTTGCCAGTCACGGTGTAGCGACCAGTCGTCTCTGTCTCCTTGAGATAGGCGCCGAACACCCAGCAGGTGAGACCGCCAGCAGGCTCTACCTGCGTCCACTCCCCCATCGTCTCGTGCACGGCGAGGACCGTCCCCGGCCCAAACTTGCCGACCGGGATGCCCGCGTCGTCGCGGACGTTCCTGACGGTGACGCCGTCGCCACCGGCGACGTAGTACTTGCTCTGTTCGTTCTGCGCCTGGGCAGGGCTCGCTGCCAGGGTCGCTACGAGGGCGGCACATGCCGTCCAGCGGGTGAAGCTCATGGTGTCTTTCCTCATGTCCGATCCCCTCCCGGGAGGACAGTCCAGTCGTTGCTTGTCGATTGTTGCGGCTCAGTGATCGACGGCCTTCGCGCTCCTGCGCGGCCTGGCCTCGACCACGGAGCGATCCTAGCGGTCCAAGAGAGCCGGATCAAAACTCCTGTCTGGGCTAAAAATTCAGCGCTCTCTTCGCTCTCTCTTTTGGCACAGGGGATGAGAAGCCAATCCGAAAGAGACGCGTTGCGGACTCTGCCCCTCTAGGACGCTACCCTCCGAGACCTTGGCCCACCCGAGCCCCGCAAGCGTCCTCCACGTCCGCATCGCCACCGGCACCGGCGGCGGACCGGAGAAGACCATCCTCGCCTCCCCTCGTCACCTCGACGGGACAGGGTGGGAGGCGCACGTCTGCTACCTACACCTCCCCGGCGACCCAGGATTTGAGGTGATCGAGGCGCGGGCGCGAGCGAAGGATGCGCCGCTCACGGGGATCCCTGAGCGCTTCCCGCTCAACCCCTTCACCCTCTTGACGCTGCGCCGCCTCGCCCGCGCCATCGGCGCGCGTGTGTGGCACGGCCACGACTACAAGAGCAACCTCTTCGGGATCTTGCTGCGCCCCTTCGTCGGCCACCGGCTGGTGACGACGGTCCACGGCTGGGTGCGTCACACGAGCCGCACCCCGCTCTACTACGCGATCGACAAGTGGTGCTTGAAGCGCTACGAGCGCGTGATCGTCGTGAGCGCAGACCTGCAGGCAGAGTGCATCTCTCTCGGCTGCGACCCAGAGCGCGTCGTCTACATCCCGAACGCCATCGACGCCGAGGAGTTCCAGCGCGCCGCGCCGCGCAAGCTCGAGGAGGGTCGCCCCCTCGTCATCGGCGCGCTGGCGCGTCTCTCACGCGAGAAGGGCTTCGGCCTGCTGATCGCCGCTGTCGAAGAGCTCGCCGAGGAGGGCTATGACCTGCGCCTCAAGATCGCAGGCGAGGGAGAGCTGGAGGGTGAGCTCCGCACGCGCACTTCGAGCTCAGCGCACGCCGAGCGCTTCGAGATCACGGGCTTCGTCGAGGACGTCCCCACCTTCTTAGAAGAGCTCGACGTCTACTGCTGCTCGAGCCTGCGCGAGGGCCTGCCGAACGCGGTCTTGGAGGCGATGGCCTTTGAGCTCCCCGTCATCAGCACCCGCTGCGGCGGGATGGAGGCCTTCCTCCGCGACGAGGAGGACGGTCTCTTGGTCGAAGTCGGATCGGTCGAGGCCATCAAGACCGGGCTGAAGCGCCTCTTCGACAACCCTAGCCTGCGCGCGCGCCTCGGCGCGGCTGCTCGCGCCCGCATCCTCAACGACTGCTCTTTCGCTAAGCGGATGGAGCGCGTGCGCGCGGTCTACGACTCGCTCGACTGAGCCTGCGCGGCGAGAGCGGCCTCGACCGCCAGGCGCTGCACCTCGCGCAGCGCGCGCCCAGTCTTCGACGCCAAGGCCTCGAGGTCGTCCTGCTCTGGTGAGAGATCAGCGACTCCGACCTCACCCCCGCTCAAGCGGCGCTTGACGCGGACCTGCTCCCCCAAGACCTCGACCTTGATCTCATCTCGGCCACACTCTGTGCGCTCGACCTCTCGCCAGCGCACGCCCAAGGTCGGGGTGCGCTCAAAGAGCGCCTCCTCCACAGCCGCGCGATCCTCGGCGCGCGCGAGGGCGCAGAGGACGACGCCAGGACGGCCCTTCTTCATGCCCACCGGCACGCTCCAGGCGTCGAGGGCGCCAGCCTCACGCAGCCCCGCGAGGCACCAGCCGAGCTCCTCCCCGGTCGTGTCATCGAGGTTGCACTCCACCTGCCAGACGTGGGCGCGCGTCTTGCCGGAGCTCTCTGGAGCAGCCGCCCCGAGCTGAATGCGACAGAGGTTCGGCGGACCGACCTCAGTCTCCTTCGTCCCAGCGCCATAGCCCGAGGAGCTCGGGGTGAAGGCCGCGGGCGGCGCCCACTCGTCGACGATGGCGAGGAGGACGCACGCGCCCGTAGGCGTCAAGCGCTCGCAGCCGCCACCTGTCGTGTACTCAAGCCCCTTCATGAGCTCCACGACCGCGGGGGCCGGGACAGGCATCTCGCCGTGCGCGCACCGCACCATCCCCTCACCGGCGAGGGGAGCGCTCGCGTGGACGCGCTCCACGCCGAGCCGCTCGAGCGCGAGCATCGCGCCGGCGACGTCGACGAGGGTGTCGACCGCGCCGACCTCGTGGAAGTGAACGTGCTCTACGGGGATGTCATGCACGCGCGCCTCAGCTTCAGCGAGGAGCGTGAGCGCCTTGATCGATCGGTCGCGCGTGACTTCGCTGAGCTCCGCGCGGTCGAGGAGCTCAACAAGGTCAGAGAGGTGCCGGTGCGGCGGATCTACCGACTCCGGCGTCTTGAGATCGAAGTGCGTGCCGGCGATCGACCCGCGCTTGGTGCGCTCACACGAGAGCTCGCACTCCTCACCGACGAGCTCGGACGCGAGGGCCTCTAGGTGCGCAAAGCCGAAGCGCTCATCGCCGAGGTCCAAGAGCGCGGCGAGGAACATGTCCCCCGCGAAGCCCCCGAAGGGTTCGATGTAGAGCGTGGTCATGACGGAGAGGTTAGCACGCCCTCCACGCTCATAGCTCGAAGGCGCGCTCGTGCTCTCTGATGTGCTCCCTGGGCGCAGGCATGTGGGCCGTACGCCCAGTCGGCTGAAAGCCCATGCGCTCATAGAGCTTGATGGCCGCCTTGTTCTCATCAGCGACATCAAGGATGAGGCGCAGATAGCCCTCTGCGCGAGCCCAGGTTATGACCTCGCCGACGAGACGAATGGACGCGCCCGTGCCCCGCGCCTCTGACGCGACCCACATCCCAAAGAGCCCCGCGCAACCCTCACGCCCCTCGTAAGGCGCTCCGGTGACGACGCCCACGTCATCTCCCGCTTGGACGACAACGAAGGTGGCCGCCGAGCTCAGCCGCTCCCGCCAGCGCTCTTCCGCCAGCTCAACCTCCTCGTCGTAGGTCATCCAGAAGGCGTCCGGTGCGTCCTTGAGCCCCCGCAACCGGATGTCGCGGTAGCGCTCCCAGTCATCTTGGCTCATGCGTTCGATGGCGTTCATCCTTGGAAGATCCCCTCGGGCTCCTCGACCGCCATCATCAACTCTGTCTGGCGCATGAGGGCAGGATATCAGAGCGCGCTCAGCGCATCCTGTCCGCGCCCTGCTCTGACGCTAGAATGAGAGCATGTCCGACGTGGACCCGCTGACCGCCTCTCTCGTCCTCTTGGAGCGCTACCAGGACGGAGACGAGACCGCCCTCAACAAGCTCATGACTCGCTACTACCCGCGGGTCGAGCGCATCGTGCGCGCGCGCATGGGCGGCTTCCTGCGCTCGCGCATGGAGGTGGACGATGTCCTCCAGCAGGTCTTCGTCCGCGCGGCCCGCGACATGGGCAACTTGGAGCTGCGCGAAGACGCGGCGCTCATCCACTGGCTCGCGCGGCTCGTCGAGAACGAGCTCTCCAACCTCGCGCGCGACCAGAAGGCGATCAAGCGCGACGCGCGCCGAGAGCAAGCCCTCGAGCACCTCGCCAACGACGGGATGCAGAGCACCCTCGCCTTCGACCTCTCGAACGGCGACCCGCGGCTCGCGAGCCAGGTCGCGAACCGCG
>JAKVCE010000149.1 GCA_022447405.1 Planctomycetota bacterium
TGCCCTTCACTCCAGGGATGTTGTCGGAGGAGTCGCCCATGATCGCCAGGACATCGATGACGTGATCTGGGGTCGTCCCGAACTTCTCCTCGACCTCTTCGAGGCCTTGGATGACGAGGTCCACCTTCGGCTTGAAGACGTTGTAGAGCTTGGTCGTCTCGCCCACGAGCTGCATGAGGTCCTTGTCGCCGGTGACGAGCATGACCTCCGCGCCGGCGGCTTCGGCCTGGCGGGTCAGGGTCCCGAGGACATCATCGGCCTCGTAGCCCGGCACCTCGAAGATCGGGATCCCGTGGGCACGCACCACCTCGCGCATGTCATCGAGCTGGCCGACCAGATCCTCGGGCATCTTCTCGCGGGTGGCCTTGTACTCCTTGAACTCCTTGTGGCGGAAGGTCGGCCCGGGCGGGTCGAAGGCCACGGCGATGTGCTCAGGGGACTCGGTCTCGAGGATGCGGCGCAGGGTCATCGTGAACCCGTAGGTCGCGCCGGTCGGGCGGCCCTCGGCGTTCGTGAGGCCGGAGCGGAACATCGCGAAGTGGGCCCGGTAGGCGAGGGCGGTGCCGTCGAGGAGGAAGACGCGGGGCATAGGGGAGAGGGTATCGCTCGGCGTCGCTAGAATCCCGCAGGTATCTGCCGCTCATGAAGACCACCTCCCTGCGCCTCGCTCCTGACGTCCCGGACCTCGCCGGCCTGGGGGCGGAGTGCTTTGAGGACCTCATGGGGTGGACCGAGGGCCTGGTCGGGGGCCCGCGGGCCGAGCTCCTGCAGGAGGGGGCTGGCTGGAGGCTCTGGCGGGTCCCTCTGCCTGGCACGCCTGACGCGGCAGGGAAGGTCACTGAGCGCCCCCGCGGCGCCGGCACAGGTTGGATCCGGATCAAGCGCTTCGAGGGCGGCGGCATCGTGCGCGCGATGGGAGCGCGCTTCGGCCAGCCGCGCTCTTCCTCTTTCGCAGGCCGGGAGTGGAACTTGCTCTGCCGTCTCCGCGAGGAGGGCGTGCCCTCTCCGGAGCCTCTGGCCGTCGGCGAGGTGAGCGCGCCGCTCTTCTCGCCCGCCTCTGTCCTGGTCACCCGCGAGCTCGAGGACGTTCAGCCTATAGGCGCTTGGCTTGAGGAGCGCCCGGACGCGCGCAACCGCGCGCGGCTCTCGCGCGCCCTCGGCGTCTTCTTCCGACGGCTGTTCCAGGCCGGCGTCTCTCCGCTCTCGCTCACGCCCGCCTCGATCGTGGTCGGCACAGAGGACCCGAACGAGCCCTCCGACTGCGCCTTCGTCCAGCTCGCCCCCAAGGCCGAGAAGGAGCTGCGCTTCGGTGACCTCCCCGATGTCTGCCTCGTGGATGTTCCTGCTGGGCTCGCTCAGGCGGAGCTCAAGACGGGGGACGCGCTGGGCGTCCTCTCCAGCGTGGGGGCGTCCATGACAGGAGCGAGCGCGAGAGAGCGACACCGGGTGCTCTACGGGGCGTGCCTGCGCGGCCTCTCTCGAGGAGACCGCCGCGAGCTCCTCGCGCGGGTCTCGGACGCCGCGCCTTGAGTCCGGGCTCCTGACTCCGCAGGATCGCTCTCACATGGCCTCCACCTCCGCTCCGCCGCCCGCCTCGCGCACCCTCCTCGGGGGCGTGCTGATGGGGCTCGCGAACCTCGTCCCCGGCGTGAGCGGCGGGACCTTGATCCTGGCGGTCGGGATCTACGACCGCTTCGTCGGGTCGATCGCGCGCGTGACCCGACTGAAGTTCGAGCGAGCAGACCTCGTCTTCCTCGGGGTCCTGGGGCTGGGCGCCGTCTTCGCGGTCTTCGCCCTCGCCGGGCCGGCGGTCTTCTTGGTGACGCACCATCGCTGGGCCGCGTACAGCCTCTTCATCGGGCTCACCCTGGGCGGTGTGCCGGCTCTGGCGGGCTCGGTCAAGAGCCCCAAGGCGCCAGAGATCGTCGCCTTCCTCGCGGGCTTCGGCGTCCTGGCAGGGCTGGCCCTCGCGTCCAGCGGCGGCGCGCTCCCTGGGAGCCCGCTCGTCCTCGCCGTCATCGGCGCGGTCGCGGCCTCGAGCATGGTCCTGCCGGGGATCAGCGGCTCATATGTTCTGGTCCTCTGTGGGCTCTACGAGGTCGTGATCGGCGCGCTGCGACCTGCGGCGCTCTCGGATGACTTCGGCGGCTCGGTCTCGGTCTTGCTCCCGTTCGGGATCGGTGTCTTGGCCGGGGTCGGGCTCTTCTCCAACGCCATCCGCGCGGCCTTGGAGCGCGCTCCGCGGCTGACGCACGCCGCGCTCTTGGGGCTCTTGATGGGGTCGGTGCTGGGGCTCTGGCCTTTCCAGGAGCCTGAGCACCCCTTCCTCGTGCACGACCGCGGCAGGCAGGCCGTGGTGGACCTCTTAGGCGGCGCTCAGACCTCAGTGGTGAATCACCAGCACAACTTCACGCTCACAGAGGAGGAGGCGGCGGGCTTGAAGGCGAGCTTTGCGGGAGAGACAGGCGACAGCCTCGAGGGCCTCGCGCGGCAGTACGTGCGCTACGCCCCCTCCACGGCTGAGGTCTTGAAGGCGCTCGGGCTCCTGATCATCGGCTTCTTGTTCACCTCGCGTCTCGCGAGAAGGAGCGCCAAAGATGGCGCGTAAGCCCAAGACCTTCACGGTCGCCTCGTTGAACCTGAACGGGATCCGCTCGGCCGAGCGCCGCGGCTTCACGAAGTGGCTGAAGAAGAACCAGCCCGACCACCTCCTCATGCAGGAGGTGCGGGCGACGCCTGATCAGGTGCCCGACGAGGTGCGCTCTCCGGTGGGCTACAACTGCCGCTGGGAGTGCGCGGAGAAGAAGGGCTACGCCGGGACGGCGATCTACACGCGCTCGATGCCGGACGCCTGGGTCCCTGGCGTGGGCCTCGACTGGGCGGACTCGGAGGGGCGGGCGATCAGGGCGGACATCGGGGAGCTCTCCTTGGTGAGCCTCTACCTGCCCTCGGGCTCCTCGAGCGAGGAGCGCCAAGAGCGCAAGTTCGCCTTCATGGACCACGCGATGTCCTGGCTGGCGGGCCTCCTCGAGGAGGGGCGGCCGATGATCGTCTGCGGTGACTGGAACATCGCGCACACCGAGGCCGACATCTGGAATCCGACGGGCAACAAGAAGAACTCCGGCTTCCTCCCCGAGGAGCGCGAGTGGTTCTCGGAGGTCCTCGGGCTCGGCTGGCGGGACGTGTTCCGCGAACAGCACCCTGACGAGGCTGGGCTCTATTCCTGGTGGTCCAACCGCGGCCGCGCCCGCGAAGAGGACAAGGGCTGGCGCCTGGACTATGTGCTCACGACCCCTGATCTCGCGGAGCGCGTAGAGTCCGCCCACATCGACAAGAAGGCCGGCTTGTCGGATCACGCGCCGGTCCTCGTTGAGTTCGGGCTGGAGTGAGGCGCCCGTCTCGGCGCAGCGAGCGAGGGGGGCTCGCGCTGTTCATGTCTGAGGCGAAGCGAATCGATGAATCTGACGCTGCTATGGGCAATAATCGTCGCCACGCGAACGCGTAGCGACGAGCTATGCAGCGGACAGAAAGACCATCTCAAGAACCAACACCAAGCACATGTCTGGACTCTTCACCATCCTCTCCCCAGCCAAGTCCCTTCAGATGGACGGCGCCGCCGAGGCGGCCTCCCGCTTTGAAGCCAGCAAGCCGCGCTTCAGCGCCAGGACCCGCGCGCTCGCGGAGGAGCTGAAGGGGCGCACGCCTCGCTCGCTGGAGTCCTTGATGTCGATCTCTACGAAGCTCGCGGAGCTGAACGCAGAGCGCTGGCAGCAGTTTGGGTCCCGCTCGAACTCGCGCTGTTCGGCGGCGATGTGCTTTCGAGGTGACGTCTACCAGGGCCTCGAGGCCTGGACGATGGACAAGCGCGCGCTCGGGTGGTCCCAGGATCACGTGCGCATCCTGAGCGGCCTCTACGGGCTGCTCCGTCCGCTGGACGTGATCCAGCCTTACCGGCTGGAGATGGGCACCAAGCTGCCGACAGACGCGGGCAAGGACCTCTACGCCTTCTGGGGCGAGGAGCTCAAGAGGACACTGGAGAAGGACATGAAGGCGGCGAAGGCCGACACCTTGATCAACCTCGCGAGCGACGAGTACTCGAAGGCCGCGCGATTGAAAGAGCTCGACCTCGACGTCATGGACGTCAAGTTCATGCAGAAGGACGGCAAGGAGCAGAAGTTCATCTCCATCTTCGCCAAGCGCGCGCGCGGTCTGATGGCGCGCTGGATGGCGGACAATCGCCCCCGCACGGTGGCAGACCTCTCCAAGTTCAACCTCGAGGGCTACCGCTTCCAGGCCAAGGAGGGCGACGAAGGCCTCATGGTCTTCTCGCGTCCTCGCCCGGTCGCCGCTGGCAAGAGGGCGAGCTGAGCGTGAGGGCTGACGGCCTCAAGAGGGGTGAGGGAGGCGCGCTCTCCATGCGCAGGTTCGCCTACACGGCCCTCTTGTCGCTGGCCTGCAGCTTGGGCCAAGGCTGCTCTACCGTCCACGTCCACTCACCGTCAGACGCTGCGGCTGTCAGCGAGGTGAGGGAGGTCATGCATCGCTACCTCGAGGCGTTCAATGTCGATGACCTCGAGACGGTCGTCGCTTGCTGGCAGACGCCTGGTTGGCTCTCGACGAGCGAGTCGATGACCCTCCTCGAGGATGGCGAAGCGGTCCAAGACCTCTACGGCTCCCTCCTCGGAAAGATCAGGGCAGAAGGCTACGACCACTCAGAGCTCTTGAGCGAGGACATCAAGTTCGTCAACGATCGATGCGTGACCTATAGGATCACCTTCACGCGTTGGAAGCGAGACGGGGAGTTCATGCCGCCGCGCGTCCGAGGGAGCGTCTGTACGCTGCAGAAGGTGGGCGGTGAGTGGGGGCTCAGCAACGTCGCGCTAGAACCAGGGACGGGGCGTTGAACCCGTCGTACAAACGAACCCATCACTAGAGAGGGAGTCGAGAAGGATGCGTAGATATTTACCGCTGCTGCTGTTTGTGCCGATCGCCTTTGTCTCTTTTGGTCGGAGCGAGCTTCAGCCAGGAGGCACGGACTTCAACGCGGTCGACAGGATCGCCATCAGTGATGTCATCGACGCTTACGGCATCTACTGGGATAACAATGACCTCGAGGCTTACTTGACTCTGTTCTCTGAGGACGCCGTCGGCGTCACGTACAGGCCGGATGGTGAGAGGGTTGAGGTAGGGATACAGGACGAATACTCCATCGTCGCCAAGGAGCGGATGGAGCACTTTGAGTCCAACGGGATGCAACGAAGGAAGATGATGGCGAATCAATTGTTCATCGAGCTAGAGGATGACTACGCCCATCTGCATCAGTACATGACCCTGTTGACCACGAACAATGGGCAGAAAACTGAGATCGTTAGCTCCGTCTTCTATGTCTTTAAGCTGAAGAAGGTGAGCGGGGTGTGGAAGATCACGTACAGAGAAGTGAAGCGGACCGACGCAAAGCTAGATCTTCAATTCAAGTAGCAGATGAATACTTGCGCGGCTCTAAATCAGCTAAGAAGGAGTCCCATCAACGCGATGTTTTCCGTCAGGCAGCCAGAAGGCTCCCGTTTGCCTCAGCCATAGTTTTTCAAAGCCTATGTCCCTCGAGCTCTTGTGAGCTCAAACCCCTGGTTTCAGAGGTG
>JAKVCE010000015.1:0-3724 GCA_022447405.1 Planctomycetota bacterium
GTCTGGCTCGGCGAGCAGAAGATCTGCTCCGTCGGCGTGGGCGTGCGCCACTGGGTGACCTTCCACGGCGTGGCCATCAACGTCCACACCGACCTCGAGGTCTTCAGCGGCTTCCGCCCCTGCGGCCTCGACCCACAGGTCATGACCAGGCTCGCGGATCACGCGGACCTCCCGGAGGGCAACCTCTTGGTCGAGGTGCTCTTCGTGAAGCACCTGTGTGAGGTCTTCGGGCTCGAGCTGCCGCCGGTCCCCGCGCCTGAGGTGCCAGACGACGGCTTCCCTGGGCTCCCGCTGCACCCCAGCTCACAGTGAAGGGAAATCCCCCCTAAGTGATTTTTAATTAATGGCTTAGGGCGTCTCTCGGGGCTTCGCTGGGGGGGGCCAGTCCTGCATGGAGGACGTTTCCGGGCCCCTCGGTACAAGTTCTGGGCCCGGTAGATCCGAAGAAGGAGAGGTGATCCTGAGCTTCGCGCGCTCGCTCGCCTCCCCACCATGCCCTCTGATCCCAAGAACTTCGAAGAGCTCCGCGTCTCCGGGCGGCTGCCGTCACCCTCTGGCGTCGGCCTCCAGATCCTGAAGCTGACGCAGGATGACGGGCACTCTGCGCGCGAGATCGGCCAAGCCATCCTCGGCGACCCCGCCCTCACCGGCAGGCTCCTCAAGCTCGCGAACTCTGCGCGCTCAGGCTTCGTGCAGCCGATCTCCACCGTCTCTGAGGCGATCATCAGGCTGGGCATCCGCACGGTCAGGAACGTCGCCCTCGGCTTCTCTCTCGTCACCGAGAACCGTCACGGCTTCTGCGCTGGCTTCGACTACGACCGCTTCTGGGCGCGCTCCCTCGCGCGCGCCTCTGCTTGCCAGGGCCTCAGCCGCCAGACCGGCGTCGGCGTCCCGGCAGAGATGTACGTCTTGGGTCTCTTGAGCAACGTCGGTCACCTCGCGCTCGCGAGCGTCCACCCCGAGCGCTACTCCAAGCTGCTCGGCAAGCACGACCCCGACGCCGCCGCCGAGTTCGCGCGCTACGAGCGCAGAGAGTTCGAGCTAGACCACGCCGAGGTCGCGGCCTTCATGCTCCAGGACTGGGGACTGCCCGAGGCCTTCCAGGGCGCTGTCCTCACTCATGAGCGGCCGCAGAAGTCAGACGCTCCTCGCGGGCGCCCCATCGAAGACATCCCCGAGCTCTTGCGCGCAGGCACTCTCCTCGCAGAGGTCATCCTCGCGCGAGGCAACGAGTCCGCTGTGGTCTGGAATCGCTGGGCCGTCGGCGTGGAGAAGCTCTGCCGCAGGCTGCGCCTCGAGCCGGAGGCCTTCCACTCCTTCACCGATCAGATGCTCTCCGAGTGGGCTGAGTGGGGTGAGGTCTTTGGGATCCCGACCCAGGGCGCCCCTGACTTCCGCAAGCTCCGCAAGCGCGCGCGAGAGGCCCGCAAGCGCTCAGGCGCCCCCGCAGGTCACGCGAGCAGCGCGCCTGAGCGACCCGCCGATGAGCGACCGCAGCGCAGCGCTCCCGGCCGCGGCATCCTCGTCATCGACCAGGACCCCGCGGCGCGCGAGTCGCTCAGCGAGAGCCTCCAGTCAGAGGAGCACGCTGTCTTCACGGCCTCCGCTCCTGAAGAGTCGGCAGAGCTCGCGCTGCGAGAGCTGCCTCGGATCGTCGTCCTCGACTGGGACTTGCCCGAAGCTCAGGGCTTGAAGCTCCTCAAGTCTCTGCGCGAGACCAAAGAGGGCCAGCGCATGTACTTCGTGACGACCTCCGCCGACCAAGACCCGGACGTCGAGTGCGCGGCCTTCGACGCGGGCGCGAACGATCACCTCACGAAGCCCTTCAACCCGCGCGTCCTCCTCGCTCGCATCCAAGCAGCGAACACGGTCATTCAGCTGCAAGACCAAGAGGAGCGCGAGCGCGCAGAGGTCGAGGAGGCGCACGCCGAGCTCACCATCCAGCGGCGACGCGTCGCGCGTATGGCGCGCACGGACCCCCTGACCGGGGTGCACAACCGCCAAGCGATGATGGAGTCCATCGGTCGCTCTTGGAACACCTGGGTCCGCAAGGAGATCCCCTTCTCTGTGATCCTCATCGACATCGATCACTTCAAGAAGGTGAACGACCAGAACGGCCACGACGTCGGTGACGTCGTTCTGCGCGAGACCGCGCACGCCATGAAGCACACCCTCCGCGAGGAGGAGGACCTCTGCCGCATCGGCGGCGAGGAGTTCCTCGTGGTCTGCCCCGCGACCACGATGGAGGAGGCGACCGCCTGCGCTGAGCGCTTGCGCGAGACCATCGCCACGAACGTGATCCGCTGCAAGGGCTTCCACGGCCACGTCACCCTGAGCTTGGGTGTCGCCAGCGCAGGGCGCTGGATGCAGACCTTCGATCACCTCCTGAAGGCCGCGGACAAGTCCGCTTACGCGGCGAAGGCCGCCGGCAGGAACTGCGTCTTCATCGCGCCCGAGGGCGGCGACGCGGTCCCCGCGAGCGCTTAGTCAGCCGCGATGAACCAGGGGCTGGTCCAGGCCAGGCCTCCGTCGAGCTGCTGGACCCTGACGTAGACGTACTCTCCGCCAGCGAGACCGCTCAGAGAGAAGCTGTGCTCGAGGTCCCAGGCCAGCTCATCAGGCGCGTAGGCCTCGACCACCTCACCGGAGCGGACGAGCTCCAGCGCGCGCACCGGCGCGCTCGCGTGGACGGTGACAGCGAGCTCCGCGTCCCCACGGAGTGAGGACGAGCGCGTCCCCATCGGCTCGCCGCCGAGGGTGGCGTAGAGGAGCGCGCGCGGCCCGCTCGTGGCGTAGGTCGCGCGCTCGCGCATGGCGCTGAGCAGCGCGCTTCGGCTGAGCTCCTCGGTGTAGACCGCGGCGAGCCCGCCGGTCCCGACCTTCGCCGCGCGGGTCTCGCTCGCGAAGCGGTAGTTGTAGTAGGGCGAGAGGTGGGGGAGGCCGGGGTGCCCGTCGTGGGAGTCGCCGCTCGCGATGAAGCCGAACTCAAAGCCCTTGTCGAGCACGTCGCGGACGAAGTTGCCCCTGAGAGGTGAGTAGATCAGCGAGGGGGAGTCCATGGCCTCGCTTGAGCCGTGGACGCTCATCACCTCGGTCAGCGGTTCGAGGACGGGGTCCGGGGGGAACTCCCAGTTGGTCGCGATGGGTCCGCCCGCGGAGTGGTGGGCGAGGGTCATGGAGGGTGTGCCCTCCAGCGCGCTCCAGAGCTCCGCCGGGTCGTCCGTCTCCTCAGAGAGGGAGGAGAGCATCGGGGCAGAGTCGCTGAAGGAGAGCACGTGCCGGTGGCCGTGGATCCAGCTCGTCCACTCGTAGCCGACGATGGTGACGAAGACGCCCGGGTCATCGTGGGCGTTGGTGACTCGCTGCAGCTCCTCCCAGAGCTCCTCGTGCTCGTCCACGAAGCGCATGCCCCAGTGGTCGTGGTCCGTGAGCGCGCAGAAGTCGAGCATCGCGACCTCGCGACCGTAGGTGTAGAAGGCGTCTGGGGTCCCGGTCCCGTCGGTCAGCTGGCTGTGGCCGTGGAGGTCTCCCCAGCGGACGCGCTCCCTGGACGGGTCGCAGAGGAGCGGATTGCTCGTCGCGCGCATGAGCTCGTCGCCCAGGGTGATCTCACCGATCGCTCGCCAGACTCCGAGCGGCAAGGGGTCGAGCTCGATCGTCCTGCGCCCCTCTCCAGACCCGTCAAAGGCGATGGTGACGAGCGGACCTGCCGCGCCATCTGTGG
>JAKVCE010000015.1:3737-17508 GCA_022447405.1 Planctomycetota bacterium
CGCCAGGCTGCCCTCGACCTGGACGCCCGTGCTCGCCGTCGCGTCTAGGAGCGCCGCGGTCAGTCGCGGGCGCTCGCCGGGCCGCACGACGCTCGAGAGGGTGAGGACGAGGTGACGCGGCGGACCGGCGTGCACATCTACCTTTGGGCAGTCAGGGAGGAGCTCCCTGACGCCGTCACCATCTCCGTCCACCGCGAACCAGAAGGTCGAGCCCTCCTCGGCGTGCCGGTCGCCGCGCGCCAGCCCATCGCCCGCTCCGAAGACGAGCTCGAGGACCTCGCCCTCTTCGAGCGCGCGACCTCCGATCTGCACCGCCATCAAGTTGGGGCCGAGGCTCATCGGTTCGAGGTCGAGCTCGTCATCCTCGGCCGCGCCGACGCGGGTGACGGTGGTGTAGCCGGGCTGGAAGGGTCGGATCGTCTGCGGCGTGCTCCAGCCCCAGAAGGGTGAGGTCTGGAAGTACATCGCGCCGCCGGGCTGGATCCCCTCGGGACCTGCTGTGAAGTGGAAGGTCCAGCTGCGCAGCCCGCTCGCAGTGACGGACCCGTCGTCGCCCTCCTCCAAGACGAGCGCCACCGTCCCTCCGCCGTCCGATGAGTGCCGCTCGGCCTCCATGTCGGCGCGGAAGTGGGCGACCGTGTCAGGGCGCGCGGTGGGGGGATATTGGCTCTCTGGGCGCTCCGCGGGCTGGACCGCCGTCGGCTCCTCGCTGGTGCAGCTGGTGTAGGCGAACAGCGCCGCGAGGAGGAGGGCCAGGGCGGTGAATCGATTGTGGGTCCGTTCCACGCGCGCATCGTAGCGGTCGCGAGTATCCTCCACCTCTGGAGAATCCACGATGACGACCGAGACCAACACAGCCCTCGCGGAGCGCATCCGCGCCTTCTGCGACGCCACCTGGGACGAGACCATCGTCCCTACGCTCACGGACTACGTCCGCATCCCCTGCAAGTCCCCGCACTTTGACCCGGACTGGGAGGAGAACGGCTACATGGAGGAGGCGGTGAAGCTGATCGCCGATTGGTGCCAGAAGCGCCCCATCGAGGGGATGACGATGGAGATCCACCGCCTGCCCGGCCGGACCCCCGTCATCCTCCTCGACTGCCCCGGCGAGGGAGACGACACCGTCCTCCTGTATGGCCACCTCGACAAGCAGCCTGAGATGTCGGGCTGGGAAGAGGGCCTCGGCCCTTGGGAGCCGGTCCTGCGCGGCGAGCGCCTCTTCGGGCGCGGCGGCGCGGATGATGGCTACGCGGCCTTCGCCTCGCTCACCGCGATCGAGGCGCTGCAGCGAGAGGGCGTCTCGCGCTCGCGCTGCGTGGTCCTCATCGAGGCCTGCGAGGAGAGCGGCAGCTTCGACCTCCCGCATCACCTGGAGGCCCTGCGCGAGAAGATCGGCACCCCCTCCCTCGTCATCTGCCTCGACTCTGGCTGCGGTAACTACGACCAGATGTGGAGCACCACGAGCCTGCGCGGGATCCTCACCGGCACGCTCAAGGTGGAGACCATCAGCGAGGGCGTCCACTCCGGCGACGCGAGCGGGATCGTGCCCTCCTCCTTCCGCATCCTCCGGCGACTCCTCGACCGCGTCGAGGATCCGGACACCGGCGAGGTGCGGATCCCTGAGCTCCACTGCGAGATCCCTGCCCAGCGCGTCGAGCAGGCGAAGGCTGCGGCCAGCGCGCTCGGCGATGAGGTGTACACGAAGTTCCCCTTCCACCCGGGCGTCCAGCCGATGGGCGCGGACCCGGCAGAGCTCGTCTTGAACCGCACCTGGCGGCCGAGCGTCTCTGTGACGGGCGCGCGCGGGCTCCCGAGCCTGGAGGACGCTGGCAATGTCCTGCGCCCCGAGACATCGATCGCGCTCTCCATCCGGACCGGACCGACGGCCTCCAGCTCCGCAGCGGCCATCGCCCTGAAGGACGCGCTCGAGACGGACCCGCCGGCTGGCGCGAAGGTGAGCTTTGAGATCGGCCAGTGCGCCGACGGGTGGAACGCACCCGAGGTCGCGCCCTGGCTCTTCGAGGCCGCGAACGCCGCGAGCCAAATGCACTTCGAGCGCGACGCCGCCTACATGGGCGAGGGCGGCTCGATCCCCTTCATGGCCATGCTCGGGGACGAGTTCCCCGGGGCGCAGTTCCTCATCACTGGCGTGCTCGGGCCGAAGTCCAACGCGCACGGCCCCAACGAGTTCCTCGACATCCCAACCGGCAAGCGCCTCACGGCTTGCGTCTCCCATGTCCTCGCCGAGCACTACACGCGCTGACCTCTTGCGCGCCTTCGCGCTCTCTCTCACCCTGCTGTCCCCAGCGTCTGCACAGGACGCGCCGCACTCTAACGACCCTCACATGTCCCAGGACCAAGCGACCCGAGAGGCCAACCATCTCCAGGGCGAGACCTCTCCCTACCTCCTCCAACACCTCTACAACCCGGTGGACTGGTACCCCTGGGGGCCCGAGGCCTTGCAGCGCGCGAAGGATGAGGACAAGCCCATCCTCGTCTCCATCGGCTACTCCGCCTGCCACTGGTGCCACGTGATGGAGCACGAGTCCTTCGAGGACCCCGAGGTCGCCAAGCTCATGAACCGCTGGTTCGTGTGCATCAAGATCGACCGTGAGGAGCGCCCGGACATCGACCAGATCTACATGGCCGCCGTGCAGCGCATGACCGGCAGCGGCGGCTGGCCGCTCAACTGCTTCCTCACGCCGGAGCTCGAGCCCTTCTTCGGCGGCACCTACTTCCCGCCGCGCTCTGGTTACGGGCGCCCGAGCTGGACGGAGGTCTTGAAGCAGATCCACACCATGTGGGTGGACCACCGCGACTCCATCAAGAGCGCGAGCGAGCGCCTCACCGCGGACCTCGAGCGGCAGAACCAGCCGCGCGTCGGATCGCTGCCTGGCGCAGACCTCCTGCCCCAGGCCCTCGAGGCCTCGCGCATGAGCTTCGACCCGATCTATGGCGGCTTCTCCCAGCCGGACCTCTACGCGCCGAAGTTCCCGCACTCGACCGAGCTCACTTACCTCCTGCGCTACGGTGAGCGCGCCGGCGACCCGCGCGCGACCGCGATGGTGGAGCAGTCTCTGGAGAAGATGGCGCGCGGCGGCATCCACGATCAGATCGCGGGCGGCTTCGCGCGCTACTCGGTGGATCGCGAGTGGCTCGTCCCGCACTTCGAGAAGATGCTCTACGACAACGCGCAGCTCGCGCGGGTGTACATCGAGGCCTGGCAGGCGACGGGCAAGGAGTACTGGCGCGAGGTCGGGGTGAAGATCTTCGAGTACGTCCTGCGCGAGATGACGAGCCCGGAGGGCGCCTTCTACTCGGCGACCGACGCGGACAGCGAGGGCGAGGAGGGCAAGTTCTTCGTCTGGAGCCTGGACGAGGTGAAGGAGGTCTGCGGCGAGGACGCCGACGTCGCCATCGCTTGGTACGGAGTGACGAAGGCGGGCAACTTCGAGGGGCACAACATCTTCACCCAGGAGAAGTCCCTGGTGGAGTTCTGTGAGGAGCGCAAGCTCGACCCGATCGAGACCGCCGCCGCGATCGAGCGCGCGCGCGCTGCCTTGTACGCGAGGCGAGAGACGCGGGTGCACCCGCTCTTGGATGACAAGATCCTCTCGGCGTGGAACGGCCTCATGCTCTCCGCCTTCGCCCGCGCCGGCGCCGCGCTCGGAGAGGAGCGCTACCTCGAGGCCGCGCGGGCGAACGCTCGCTTCCTCTTGGAGCACATGCGCGCCGAGGACGGTCGCCTGATGCGGACGCGCCGAGAGGGCGTGACTCACCTCGCTGGCTACCTCGAGGACCACGCCTTCGTCGCCGAGGGGATGCTCGACCTCTACGAGGCCACGCTCGAGGTGGAGTGGCTCGAGGAGGCCATCGCCCTCGCCGACCTCACTGACGAGCACTTCCTCGACGAAGAGAACGGCGGCTACTACAAGACCGCGCATGACCACGAGGACCTCCTCGTGCGCTTCAGCACGGCGACGGAGTCCAGCCTCCCGAGCGGCACGGGCGTCGCAGCCTTGAACGCGGCGCGCCTCGGCTACCTCTTGGGAGACCCGGACCGGATCAACCGCTCACGCGACGCGATGAAGCGCCACGGGCAGGCCCTCTCCTCGTACCCCACGGCCTTCTGTCAGATCCTCATCCTGCACGACTTCTTCGAGGCCAAGCCCGCGGAGCTCTACTTCGTAGGCGACAAGTCTGACCCCGTCCTGCAGCGAGAGCTCGAGCGCTGGCGCACCTTCTGGCCGCCCTATCGAGTGCTCACCGTCGTCGAGGAGTCCGAGCGCGAGCGCTTGGAGGGTCTCATCCCAGCGGTGGAGGGGAAGGCTGCGCTCGAGGGCAAGCCCACCCTCTACATCTGTCACGAGGGGATCTGCGAGGCGCCAGAGGTGCTCTCAGAGTGAGCGGCGCGGGGAAGATCGCGGTCCTCATCACGGGCGACCCCGTCCCCGCGGTGCTCGAGTCTCGCGGAGACTTCGAGGTCATCTTCCGTGAGGTCTTGGAGAGCGCGTGGGGAGGCGAGGTCGTTGGCTACGACCTCCGACAGGGCGAGTTCCCGCCCCTCGATGAGGACCTCAAGGCCCTCATCATCACCGGCTCTGCCGCGAACGTCCCGGACCAGGAGCCGTGGATGGTCGTCGCCCAGGAGTGGCTGCGCGTCGTGGTCCCCACGGGCCTGCCGGTCTTCGGCGTGTGCTTCGGCCACCAGCTGCTCTCGCAGGCCCTCGGCGGCGAGGTCCAGCTGAACCCGAGGGGCAGGGAGATGAGCACCGTGGAGGTCGAGCGCTCTGGTGAGAGCCCGATCTTCGAAGGAGTCGACGAGCGCTTCCAAGCGAACGCTTGCCACGTTGACACGGTGGTGAAGCTCCCAGAGGGCGCGGTGGCGCTCGCCTCTTCGCCGCTCGAGGACCACCAGTGCATCCGCTTCTCCGACACCTGCTACGGCGTCCAGTTCCACCCGGAGTTCGACCAAGAGGTGATGCGGGGCTACGTCGAGTCTCGGGCTGAGCTGATCAGCTCCGAGGGGCTGGATGTCGACGCGATGAGGGCCTGCGCGAGCGACACACCCATGAGCGGGCAAATCCTGCGTAACTTCGTGCGCCATTTCCTCGATTCAGCGCCCTCTGAGGCCTGATTCCTCGGTGGGATCGTCATCCTTCGGGTACCCTCGGGATACCCGATGAGCGCCCCGCGAGGGCCCTCGACTACGACCATGCGCACCTCACAGCTCCTCAGCCTCTGCCTCGCAGCGCTCGCGCTCGCGGCGCCTTCGCACGCCCAAGTCACTCGCCCTAGCGGCGTCAACCCGGTGGTCTTCAAGGTCCTGAAGGTGAGCCCCTCACAGAGCGCGCTCCACGTCCCGCGCGACTCTTCGATCTCCGTCACCTTCAACCTCCCGGTCGATCGCACGAGCCTCGCCATGCCCGCCTTCCACGTGATGGGGCGCTTCAGCGCGATGCACTCAGGCTCCTACCACTTCTCGGATGGCGGCAGGACGATGACCTTCGTCCCCACGAAGCCCTTCAGCGCGGGCGAGAAGGTCCTCGTCAACATGGCGCGGACGGTGTCGACCGCAGGCGGCGTCACCCTCGACCACGGCTTCGCCTGGACCTTCTGGACGGACTCGCGGGCGAGCAGCGGGCAGTTCACTTACGACGCGACGCTCATCCCCGGCGACACGCCCTACGGCGCGTATGGCGGAGACATCGACAACGACGACGACCTCGACATCTGCACGACGAACGAGAACACCTCGGACGTCTCGGTCTTCTTGAACGACGGCACGGGCACCTTCGGCGCGGCGACCTCCGAGGCCGTGGGCTTGCACTGCAGCCCCTGCGACGCGGCGGACTTCAACTTCGACGGCCACGTCGACCTCGCCGTCGCGAACATCTTCCACCACGACGTCTCAGTGCTCCTCGGGAACGGGGACGGCACCTTCCAGCCCCAGGCGCGCTACCCCGTCGGCAGCCAGCCGCGCGGCCTCGCGCTCCTCGACGCGGACGGCGACGGTGACATAGACATCGCGACCGCCAACCGAGTGACCGGTGATGTGAGCCTGCTCTTCAACACGGGCTCAGGCCTCTTCGCGAGCGAGTACCGCTTCCAAGCAGGCGTCAGCGGCGAGACCGGGGTCTCGAGCTGCGACATGGACAACGACGGGATCCTCGACCTCGTCATCGGCGGCTACTACTCCGACAACGTCACGATCCGCAGAGGCACTGGCGACGGCACCTTCGTGCCGCACGCCACCCGCTCGATCGGCACCGAGCCCTGGATGGTCGTCACCGGCGACCTGAACGGCGACGGCTGGCCGGACATCGCGTCGCCGCTCTCCTCTGGCAGCGCGGGCGCTGGCATCATCATGAACGACGGCGCGGGCGGTCTGCTGCCGGCGACGACCTATCCTGCTGGGAACTTCCCGATCTCGATCGAGATCGGTGACATGAACGGCGACGGGCACCTCGACCTCTCGGTCGGCGCCTTCCAGGGCGGCTACTTCAGCCAGTTCTTCAACAACGGCGACGGGACCTTCGGCTCGCCCTTCTACATCACCGTCCCGCAGGCGGCGAGCTTCACCATCTTCCATGACTTCGACGGCGACGGCGACATCGACCTGACGCTGCTCGATGAGATCGCGGACCTGGTGTTCACCTACCGCCAGAACGGCTGAGCTCAGTCGCCCGGGGCGGGGAAGCTCGGGTCGGCCTCGTGCGCCTCGCGGAAGAACCCCTCCGCCTCCGCTTGTCGCCCCTGCTCTTGTCGCAGGAGACCGAGCTGGTAGAGCGAGCCCGCGCGCGCCTCGGGGTGGCTGAGGTTCTGCTTGAGCTGCTCCTCGGCGAGCGCCTGCTCGCCGCAGTCGAGGTAGGCCTGGGCGAGGTCGGCGCGCACGCCGGGGTCGCCGGTGATCTCGGCTGCCGCCTGCTCGAGGAAGGGGATGGCGTCCCGTGAGCGGCCCGGCTGAGTGATGAGGACGCGCCCGAGGTGCAGGGCGACGTCCGCGTCCTCCGGCAGCGTGCGCGCGCCCTCTTCGAGGAGGGCGAGGGCTTGGGGGACGAGCCCCGCGGCCAGGAGCTCGGTGGCAGCCTGCTGGAAGGAGCGGTTGAAGCCGCGGCCCTCGGGGTTCAGCTCCACCGCGCGGGCGAGGTGACGGCTGGCCTCTGCGGCCTCGCCGCGCGCCGCGAGCAGCCTGCCGAGCTGGTAGTGGGGGCGAGCGAAGCGCGGCTCGAGGGCGATCGCTGTCCGCAGGTGCTCTTCAGCTGCTCGGGTGTCTCCCTTCGTGAGGGCGAGCCAGGCGCGCTGGCGGTGGAGGCGCTCGTCGTCGAAGAGGCCTAGGTCGATGGCGCGCTCCAGGTGTCGCTCTCCCTCCTCCAGGGAGGAGAGGGTCTCGGCGTTCAGGCGCTCGAGGACCGAGGCGTCCTGGACGAGTCCTGCGATCCGCAGCTCGCGCAGGCTCTCGGTTTTCTGGCTGCCTTGGAAGGTGTGGTACTGGACGAGGCCTGAGTGCGCGACGAAGAGCAGCCACAGGGAGGCGACCGACATCGAGGCGAAGCCGGCGCCGCGCGGGGAGGCGTCGGCGTTGGCGAAGATGGGTGTGCCTCTTCGCGCGACGCGCCACATGTGGAGCGCGACGAGCGCTGTGATGACGGCGAGGGTGACCGAGAGGAAGAGCGAGAGCTTCCCGTAGAGGGCTCCCGCCCAGGGCGCGACGCCCTCAGGCAGCCCGACGAAGATCCCGAGGGCGAGGGCGAAGAGGCCGACGAGGACGGCCTCCTCCTTACGGCTGAAGTCGCGGTCCTTCTCGAGGGTGGCCTTCGCGTGGCCGGACTGGTGGGCGGAGGTGGTGAAGCCGTAGGCGAGGGCGTCGCTCGGGCAGCCGCTGACGCAGTCGAGGCACTTCAGGCAGGCGGGGTCGACGACCTTGCCGTACTCGTTGATCTCCTCGATGACCTGGACATCGGAGCGACAGTTGTCGGTGCACTTGCCGCAGCCGACGCAGCCGCCGGAGGAGACGATGCGTCCCTTGGCGAACTTGTCGGCGAAGGCGAAGACCGCGCCGTAGGGGCAGGCGTAGCGGCAGAAGGAGCGCGAGCCGACGAGGTAGACGACGGCGAAGCCGCAGACCAAGAAGGTGAGGCCGGCGATCCAGGGTCCGGGGAGGTTGCGCCAGAGGTCGCTCGTCACGAAGGAGCCCCAGGTCTCGGTCTCCGAGGCGACGCGGACGCTGAAGGCGGGCGGCGTGCCGAGGAGGGCAGACGAGCCCGGCCAGAGCGCGACGGCGAGGCGGCGCGCGACCGGCCAGAGGAAGAGGTAGGCGACGAGGCCGATGGGGACCCAGGCGAAGAGCTTGGAGCGGATGGGCTTGGGCCGCAGCTTCATCTTGTCGAGGAGCCAGGCGCAGCCGTCCTCCAGGGCGAGGATGTGGCAGCCCCAGGAGCAGAAGAAGCGCCCGAAGATCGCGGTGGAGGCGAAGGCGATGGCCATGAAGAGGAAGCCCGCCGTGACGATCCCGACCTCGAGGGTGATGCGCGCCTCGTTGAACTCGAGCGGCGCCATGGTGCGCCCGGTGAGCCGCCAGTGGAGGACGTGGGCGAGGACGAGCACGTACACGAGGAGGAGGGTCGCGGCCCGCTTCTTCGTGTAGCTCTTCCCCGTCAGGAGCAGCCTGACAGCGTCGCCTTTGCTCTTGGTAGAGGTGTCCATGTCGGGTGCGCCTCATCTCCAGTCTGCCCCATGGGAGGGGCCTGGGCGCTCCCCACGGGACCCATCGGCCGTTCTCGGGTACAGTCCACCTCTCTAAAGGAGCCCCACATGAAGAAAGCCGCGCTGATAGCCCTCCTCGCCCTCGCCTCGATCACCCTCACGGCCGCGCCGGGAGGGGAGGAGGGGCCCCTCAAGGTCCTCTTCCTGACCCACTCAGCGGGCTTCCGCCACTCGGTCGTCACGCGGCCTGACCCCGACACCCTCGCCCACGCGGAGCGGGTCCTCGTCGAGGCCTCGAAGGGCCGCCTGGAGGTCGACTGCACCCAGGACTGCTCGGAGATCAACGGCGAGAACCTGAAGAACTACGACGCCGTCCTCTTCTACACGACGGGCGAGCTGCCCATCGCGCCCGAGGATCAGACCGCGCTCATCGACTGGGTCCGCGCCGGCAACGCCTTCTGCGGCGTGCACTGCGCCTCCGACACCTTCTACAAGTTCGCCGACTACATGGAGATGGTCGGCGGCGCCTTCGACGGTCACCCCTGGCACGAGGAGGTGACGATGAAGGTCGAGGACATGAACCACCCCTCGACGAAGCACCTCGGTGAAGAGTGGGTGATGAACGACGAGATCTATCAGTTCAAGTGGTACCGGAGGTACCCGAACCACGTCCTCGTCTCCCTCGACACCGACGCCTTCGACGTGAGCCGCGGCAAGCGCGTCGACAAGGACTACGCCAACTCGTGGTGCAAGGAGCAGGGCCAAGGGAAGATGTTCTACACCGCCCTCGGTCACCGCGAGGACGTCTGGACGAACCCGCTCTTCCAAGAGCACCTCATCTCCGGCATCGAGTGGGCTGTCAACGGCCCGACGCTCTCGACGCCTGCCCCCGAGGGCGCGATGGTGCTCTTCGATGGCACGAACCTCGACGGCTGGCAGCACCAGAGCGGCAAGGACGCGCAGTGGAAGGTCGCTGATGGCGCGATGCAGGTGACCCGCGGGAACGGCAACCTCGTCTCCAAGGCCCAGCTCGAGGGCGACTTCCTCCTGCACGTCGAGTTCAAGGTGCCCGAGACCCCGGCGACGAACGGCTGGCAGAACCGCGGCAACTCCGGCGTCTACGTCCAAGGCCGCTACGAGGTCCAGGTCCTGGACTCCCTCGGCCTGGAGCTGAAGAGCGGTGACTGCGGCGGCATCTACGGCAAGCACGTCGCGGACGTGAACGCCTGCAAGCCGGCGGGGGAGTGGCAGAGCTACGACATCGAGTTCCGCTCGCCGCGCTTTGATGCGGACGGCAAGAAGACCGAGCACGTGCGCATGTCCGTCTGGCACAACGGCCTCAAGATCCACGACGACGTGGAGGTCAACGGCACGACGACGGCGGCCATGGCGGGCGACGAGCCCGGCTCGGGCCCCGTCCTCCTGCAGGACCACGGGCACACGGTGGAGTACCGGAACATCTGGGTCCTCCAGCGCTAGTCGAGTGAGGTCTCTCATCGCCCGGGCGTCCCTCGTGGGCGCGCTCGTGTCCTGCGCCGCGACCCAGCGAGAGGTCCCGGTCGAGCTGCCGGAGCCGCCCGGTCCCCATCCCTTCGGGCCTAGACCTGAAGTACCTCAGTTGTGGAGAAATGGGGAACTAGTAGAGAAGCATGGGGAGTCTGAAGAGTATCGATCAGAGGATCCTCTTGAAGCCGTTGAGACGGTGCTCTTCGTAGGGAACAGCTTCACCTTCTGGAACCGCGGCCTCTGGCGGCACATGGAGGAGCTCACGGAGGCGCGCGGCGAGGACATGGGGGCGAAGACCTCGCGGGTCATCCGCGGCGGCGCCTCCCTGCGCGTCCTCTGGGAGCGGACGAAGGCCAAGGAGGAGATCGCCGAGGGCGGCTACGACGTCGTCGTCTTGCAGGGGGACATCCCCGAGACGACGGTCGAGGACTTCCACGAGCACGCGGCGATCTTCGACGCGCACACTCGTGAGGCGGGCTCGCGGCTCATCTTCTTCATGACCTGGAGCTACGAGCGGCTCAACTGGATCTCCATGGACGAGATCATCGCTGAGCACAAGCGCATGGCTCGGGCGCTCGACGCCGAGGTCGCGCCTTGCGGGTACGCGTGGCAGCGCGCCATGGCGGAGCGCCCCGAGGTCGACTTCTACAGCCGTGACCGCGAACACCAGAGCTGGTACGGCACGATCCTCAACCTCTACGTCATCTACTCGACGGTGTACGGAGAGCGCCCGGAGGCGCTGGAGTACGCTCCCCCGGAGAGATCCGAGATCACGGCCGAGGAGGACGCCTGGCTGCGTCGCGTCGCCTGGGACTCGTACCAGTCCTGGCAGGATGAGATGAGGGAGGGCCCTGAGTGATGCTGCGAACGGTCCTTACTGCGCTCTGCTTTGTCCTCGCGGGCCAGGTCTCTCTTGCCGGAGATCTGAAGGTCGCGAACGTCTTCGGGGACCACATGGTCCTGCAGCAGGAGAAGCCTGTGCGCGTCTGGGGCTGGGGCACGCCCGGAGAGGCGGTCGCTGTGGGCTTCGGCTCCGGGGCGGTCACGGCGAGCGCCACGGTCGGAGCGGACGGCTCCTGGACAGCGACGCTAGCCGCCATTCAGAAGAGCTTCGAGGGCAGGGAGCTCGTCATCGAGAGCGGGAGCGAGCGGGTCGCCTTCACCGACATCCTCGTGGGCGAGGTCTGGGTCTGCGGCGGACAGAGCAACATGGAGTGGACGCTGCGCTCCACGCGGGACTCCGACGTCGAGGTGGAGTCTGCGGACACGCCCGCGATCCGCTACCTGCGCCTGCCGAAGGTCGCTCACCTCGAGCCGCAAGCGGACTTCCCCGTGAAGGAGGGCGCGAACGGCGGCCAGTGGCGGCTCTGCCTCCGGGAGGAGGCCTCGGATTGCACGGGGGTCGGGTACTACTTCGCCCGCCGCCTTCATCGCAGGTTGGATGTGCCCGTCGGCCTCATCGACAACTCCTGGGGCGGCACGATGGCGCAGCACTGGGTGACGCAGGAGACCCTGCGCGGCTTCCCCGAGGTGCAGCCCTACTTCGATGAGCTCGAGGCGAAGCTCACCGCTTGGGAGGAGGGCGGCGGCTCGGAGGGCGCGGAGGAGCGATACGCGACGGACCTGGCGGCCTGGGAGGAGGCGCGCGACGCGGCGAAGGCGACGGGTGAGCGCGAGCCGCGCAGGCCAGACAAGCGCAACTACGAGGACCCGGCGACGAAGGGTCAGCCCGGCGGGATGTTGAACGGCTCGCTGCGCCCCATCGTCCAAGCCACCGTGCGCGGGGTGCTCTTCTATCAGGGGGAGAACAACTCCTTCACGGAGAGCTGGAAGCCCTTCCACCGGACCTTCCCGGCGGTCATCTCGGACTGGCGGGCGCTCTTTGGCGACTCGGAGCTCCCCTTCGGGATCATCCAGATCGCGGGCTGGAGCAACCGGCGGAGCATGACCTACGACATGAACCACCACACGAACATCGTGCGCGAGCTCCAGCACATCACTTGGGAGCGAACCGAGAACACCGGGCTCATCGTCACCTACGACACGAACTCCAACGGCAGCATCCACCCCGGCCGCAAGCTCCCCGTGGGCGAGCGCTCAGCGCGCTGGGCTCTGGCGGAGGTGTACGGGATCAAGCGCTACCGCTCATCAGATCCCCTCGAGTGGCGCGGCCCGCTCTATGAGTCGATGGAGGTCGAGGAGAAGAAGCTCCGCGTGCGCTTCGTGGAGGGCACCGCCAACGGCCTGCGCCTCGACCAGGACGAGGAGGCGGGCTTCTACATCGCTGGAGCGGACCAGGAGTTCCACCACGCGCGCGTCCGCGTCGATGGCGGCGACAAGTCTTTGGTCGTCTGGAGCGACGAGGTGCCCGAGCCCGTCGCCGTGCGCTACGGCTGGTCGAACCTGCCTGCTGGCGGGCTGATGAACTCCCGCGAGCTACCGGCCTATCCCTTCCGCAGCGACACCTGGCCGCTCACTCCGCACCAGTCCACGGGCTCCTACGAGGTGCCCCGCTAGAGCTCGCCGGTGTGGGGGCAACCGACGCTGCGCCCCTCGCCCAGATCCACCCACTCCGGGGTCTCCTCGGCGCAGGAGTCCTTCGCGATGGGGCAGCGGGTGCGGAAGCCGCAGCCCGAGGGCTTCGCGAGGGGGGAGGGGATGTCTCCCTCCAAACGGATGCGGCCGCTCGTGTCTCGGCGCGGGTCAGGCATCGGGACGGAGGAGAGCAGCGCGCGGGTGTAGGGGTGCCGGGGGTCGTTGTAGACCTGCTCCGCCGGCCCGAGCTCCACGACGTCGCCGAGGTACATCACCGCGATGCGGTCGGCGATGTGGTAGACGACCGCGAGGTCGTGGGCGACGAAGATGTAGGTCAGACCGAACTCCTCGCGCAGCTCCTCCATCAGGTTGATGACCTGCGCCTGCACAGAGACGTCCAAGGCGCTCACCGGCTCGTCCGCGATGATGAGCGCGGGCTTCGTCGAGAGCGCGCGGGCGATGCCGATGCGCTGGCGCTGGCCGCCGGAGAACTCGTGCGGATAGCGCGCGGCATACTCGGGCTGGAGACCGACGCGGTCTAAGAGGTACTCGACGCGCTTCTTGCGTTCCTGCCTAGAGAGCCCGAGGTGCAGCTCCATCGGTCGCTCGATGAGCTGCTGGACCGTCATGCGCGGGTTCAGCGAGCTGAAGGGGTCCTGGAAGATCATCTGCACCTTGGCGCGCCAAGGCAGCATCTCCTTGCGGTCGAGCCCGTTCAGCTGGGTCTCCTGACCATCGAGGGAGATGTTCGCCTCGCCGCCGAGGACGACGTCCGGGCTCATGGAGCGCAGGATGTTCGAGATGGCGCGGCCGACCGTCGTCTTGCCCGAGCCCGACTCGCCCACGAGGCCGAGGACCTCGCCGGGCTGGAGGTCGAAGGAGACGCCGTCGACGGCTTTCACTGTTCCGACCTGCTTGCGCAGGACCCCGCCGTAGATCGGGAAGTGGACCTTGAGGTCACGCACGCTGAGGAGCGGCTTGGCTGTCGCTGTCGCGCTCACGCCTCTGCCCCCGTGGTCTGGAC